>JAFSYZ010000297.1 GCA_017455785.1 Candidatus Methanomethylophilaceae archaeon | reverse complement strand
GCTGGGATGTTTCTTCGTCGGTACTCTCACGGAGTATTGGTTCATGTTCCTGACGTTGGCGATCATGGGTGTCGGATATCCTATTATCACATTGGGATATCCGAACTGGTCGGCGGATTTCACCGACAAGGATGAGTATCCGTCGGCGTTGAAGAAGCTGCAGTTGGGTTATCAGCTTGGAATAATGGCCGGTTCCCCGCTTCCAGGTCTAATCGCGGATGCGACAGGCAGTTTCACATGGGCGTACCTCATGTTCGCTATCTTGTTATCGATGTTCGTACTGTTCGTCTTCCTCGCATACCATACGGCGAAGGAAAGGACGGATTTGGATGTCGGAATTACAAATTGAAGAAATATAGGACCGTAAGGGGGAGGAACTCCCCCCATACGGGATCAGATCATGAGTTCTGCTTCCCTGAGCTCCTGAGCGAGTTTGTCGGCGGCGATCTCCACATCGGAGATGACCTTGGCACCGGTGATGACGATCTTTCCGGAGCCGAACAGAAGGATGACGACCTTGGGGTCGTTGAGCCTGTAGACCAGACCGGGGAACTGCTCGGGTTCGTACTCGACCCTCTCGAGTCCGAGTGTGACCGCGACGGTGTTGAGGTTGATGTCGCAGTGGTAGTCTGCTGAGGATACGATGTTCTGCACTTCTGCCTTAGCATCATCGAACACATCGAATCCTGCCTTCTTGAGGTCATCTACGACCTTTGCAACGCACCTGTCTACTTCTTCGAGTGTCTTGGCGCCTGTGGAAACGATCTTTCCGCTCCTGAATATCAGAACTGACGTCTTCGGTTCCTTCAGCCTGTAGACGAGTCCCGGGAAGGTCTTCGGATCATAGTCGGTGTTATCGAATTTATCATCGATAGCGTAAAGATCGATGGCCTTTGCGATAGCCGAGGAAGCAACGATGTTCTGGATTTGAATGTCGTACATAATACACCTCAATCGGACACTATGATAATAGCCACGTATATAAAGGCAATCATGAAAACGAATTTCGTAGTGCCATAACAGTATAAAACCAGTTTATATAGATTTATATACAAGTTCGATATGGGGGCGAGATTATTCGACAGTTTTCCCGTTCTCCATCGTGATTACTTTGTCCGCCGTCCTGAGCGTCGACGGGTTGTGCGATACGATGACGATAGTCCTTCCTTCCTTGGTCTCGTCCAATGCCTTCAGGATGGAGGCCTCATTCAGCGGGTCGAGGTTGGATGTGGGTTCGTCCAACAACAGCAGTTTGGAGTCATGGAGGAACGCCCTTGCCAATCCGAGACGTTGTATCTCTCCTGTGGAAAGGGTGTCGCCGAGTTCCCCTATCACGGTATCGTATCCGTCCGGAAGTGTCATAATGAAGTCATGCAGCGATGCTTTCTTGCACGCCTCCACCAACTCCTCATCGGTAGCATCCAACTTAGCTATCCTGAGGTTGTTCCTGAAAGTGTCATGGAACACCTGTGTGTCCTGCGTGACATATCCTTCAAGATCCCTGAGGTCGGATGTGTTGATGTAATCGAGGTCCCTGGTCGAGATCTTTATCTTACCGTCATCGGGTGTCCAGAAGCGCATCATAAGTTTGAGCAGTGTGGATTTGCCGCAACCGCTCGGACCCATGATGCCGACGGTACTGTCCTTCTCTATTTCCATGGATATTCCATCCAGTACCTTCACGTCATCATATGAGAACATGACGTTCTTGACGCTCATACCGTTGAAATCGACAGCTGATTTGTCGGTGATATCGTCTACCGCCGGTTCCTCCTCAAGGATGTCCAATATCCTGTTCCCTGAGGCGATGGAGTTCCTGAGGTTCGTTCCGATGCCGGACAATGCGGCACACGGTCCCAGCGATCCCATCATGGCGACTATGGCCAACGCCATCTCTGTGAATGTTATCTCCCCGTTACGGAACAGCAATGCAGCTGCTAGTATCATTACGACGTTGCAGATCATCACAGATGAACCTGAGATCGATACGTTGAATCCTTCCAGCGTCTTCAGTTTGTCCTCTGTCCTTGCGAGTTTCTTTGTCCTTATGCCGATTCCGGCCAGTCTGGACTCACCGTAGTCGTACTGCTGCACTTCTCTTATGCCTCTCAGATTGTCCAGGAAGTAACTGGAGAGTTCCCCGGATTCGTTACGGTAATCCGTTCCGTTCCTCTTACCTATCTCTGAGAACACCAATGGGATCAGCAACCCCATCGCGATATATGACATCAGAGCCAACAGACCGAGTGTCAGATTGGTGGATGCTATCAGGGTGGTCATTATGGCGCTGAAGACGATCGCTATGAATATCTGCGATATCGTTCCTGAATAGAATACATCCAAGGTCCCTATGTCGGCTGTTATCAGATTGATGAGGTCACCTTTGTCATGCCTTTCCAATTTGGCGGGACATAGCCTGCGGAGCGCCTTGAACACCTTGTCACGCAGTAATGACATAGATGACAGGGACAGGTTGTCCTCTTGGTTCTTCTCTATGTAGATGAACAGTGAGCGGACTATGACGGATGAGACCATGCATATGATGATATATGTCAATTCCAACGGGGTCTTGAAACCGATCACGTTCAGAACGGCCATCATACCGAAGAATATCATGGCCACTGTTGCCAGATTGGCCAGGATGCCCATTATGACTGATATGACGATCTTCCACTTCAGCGGACCGATGATCCTTAAGAGGCCGCTCATGACATCCATGTCCTTCCTCTCGGTCATTCGGACACCTCCTTCCCGTAGGATTCCAGTTCTTTCTGGACTTTCCAGACGTTCTCGTACACACCGTGTTTGGATAGGAGTTCATCATGTGTGCCTTCCTCAACGATGGCGCCGTCATCCATCACAAGTATCCTCTGGCACCTGACAGCGTTGGCCAGACGGTGGGATATCAGGATGACTATCCTGTGGTATGACAGTTCCTCGATCCTGTCAAGGATGATATTCTCACTTTCCCTGTCCACATTGGACGTGCATTCATCGAAAATGTATACCGCACTGTTATGGAGCAACGCTCTAGCTACGGCGAGTCTCTGGCGTTGTCCTCCCGATAAGTTGACAGCACCTTCCGCGACCGGCGCATCAAGACCTCCGTTCTCTCTGACGAAGGTGTCCATCTTCAACTCCTCCAGTGCCTTCCACAGTTCATCATCCGTGGAGTCGGGTGAACCCATCAGGAGGTTGTCCCTTACCGTTCCTTTGAAAAGATAGCTCCTGTGGTCGACGTAGGTGATGTTCCTCATCAGACTGCCTTCGTTGATCTCGGACAGTTCCGTATCACCGACCGTGATACTGCCTTCGTACCCTCTTCCTCTTCCCGAGAGTACCGATGCGAATGTCGATTTGCCGCAGCCGCTTTCCCCGACGATAGCTGTGAGGCTGTTGATGTTGAATTCAAGATTGATGTTCTTCAGTGCCTTCTTCTCACCGTAGGAATAGTTGACGTCCCTCATCGTAATCTCGACGTTGAGAGGGAACATCTTCCCTTTCTTCTCCGGTTCAGGCGTATCGAGGAGTTTGTAGATCTTCTCGCTTGCCGACGTTCCCCTCATGGCCATCTCAAGCAAGCTGCCCAATCTCCTCATGGGAAGGAAGAATTCCACGGAAAGGAAGACGATGACGAGGCATCCTTCCAGACTTATCGCCCCTTCCTGCAGATTGGTGACGGCCATCAATATGCCGACGGCCATTCCGCCGTAGGCCAGGAGATCCATCACGGTTATGGAACCCAGCTGTACCTTGAGTGACCTTTTGCAGGTCTCACGGAATTCCTCCGATTTCCTGTTGATCTCATCATTCATGTAACCGTCGGATTGGTAGATCTTCAGTGTCGTCATACCTTGAAGGCCTTCCAGGAACAGATGGCCAAGTTCGGTGTACCTTCCCCAGTACTCCGATATCTTTCCCTTGTACCACATACGGAGTAACACAAGCACAGTGGTGATGATGGGCACGAAGATGAACAACAGGATGGCGCATTCTACGTTGTACCTGCCGATGATGATCGCGAGCGTGACCGGTGCAAGAATGGCATAGAAAAGTTGCGGAAGGATTTTGCTGTAATGTGCATCCAGGGTATCTATGCCTTCGACGGACATCAGTATGATCTCCGATGTGGAGGCAGTATCCCTGTATCCGATACCCAGTCTGAGGAGCTTGGCGAATATGGTCTCCCTCAGCTTCTTCTTGACTGTGATACTTGCGGCGTTCCCGAATCCGTATGACGCATATATGCAGAATGCACGGACCACTATCGTGACTATGGCGGTCACTATGGTGGTGATGATCATCTCATCGGTCACGGTACCTTCCACGAGTGACGCGATGAGCATCGAAACGGCGGAGATCATTATGATGACCATCAGCAGGGATATCCATTTGGTCAGAACGTTGAGTGCAACGAACTTGTTGCCTTCAGGGACCAATTGCATGAGTCTTCTGTTGATCATCTTTCCACCGATAGGGATTCGGACCGTAGGGTCCCGACGTCCACCCACATCGGTTCTTCACAATAATAGAGTTATCATCGTATGACAGATGTATAACATGAAGAAAACAGGGTTTGGCACCCCCGTGCAAAGGGTGCCTGGGGGAGAAATAATCCTTATAATGATGCCAGTCCCTGGAGTTGGTTCGGTACCTGGATGCCCTCATCCTTGGACTCGAACACCGAATCGGACAGCAGATCGACGAGTGATCTGGCGACCTTCTTCCTGTTGGCGACGATGTAGGCGGAAATACGCCTGTTGACCTCGGAGAAGGCCTCCTCCATCGTGCAGTCAGGATAATTCTTCAGGACCAGATCGTTCTCTATGACCGTTGTCATCCTGCAGACGGACCTCATCCTCATGATGCCCTCCCTGGCAACGCTGAGACGGGCCGTCTCGAACGAGAACGGCGATATCAGGATGGACGAGGTTATGAGACCCAGATCCTCTGCGATCTCGGCGACTATAGGTGCCGCACCGGTACCTGTGCCTCCTCCCATTCCTGCAACTATGTATACAACATCGTAACCAGAGAGCACCTCTCTGATCTCCTCAATGTGCGCCTGTGCGCACCTCTTGCCGAGCATGCTGTCACCCTTCGTGCCCTGACCCTGCGTCACGGACTTGCAGATGAACAGTTTTCTGTCGGCATCCACGGCCTCCATCGCCTTTCTGTCGGTGTTGATGGCTATGGTGTCCAAGGACGGTTCGTTCCAATAGATATCACTGAGTATGTTGCATCCTGCCCCGCCTATTCCTACGACGGCCGTACGCATGTTCAGTCCTTTCATGTTCCCACCCTTGGTCCTTTGTTTAAGAGGTTTATTCGACCGACGAAGGCAACGGTTCCTTTCGGCCCCGAAGTCCCATCCTTCCCTGTCGATCTTTGCCTTGTGTGGTATCCGGAAGGCATCATGTCCTCGCGGACCTGAAGTCCCATCCTCCCTCGGATACCTTAAGTGTCATTTCCATTGTGTGGAGGCCGCCTGATACTTGCTCTTGGCGATCTCCGTGGTCGACTCCTCCGTCCTCATCTTCTCACGGACCATGGACCTGATCGCGTCCGAACGGTCGATATAAATCCCATCCTCGACCATCGAATCGATCGTGTCCAGATCCGCATTTGCAAGACGAACAGCGACCTCGTTTTTTGCGTTGGTTTGCGTTACTCCGGCATCCCTATCGAAGTAAGCGCGGATAGCGGTCCTGATGAAGAGGGAACGGCCACCGAGCTCAGGGTGCTGCTCCAGGAAGAGGTCCATCTTCTGGATCTCCTCGTCGCTTATCCTGAGGGATATGATCTTTCCGTCGTCCATCTTTCTCGCCTTCTAGCTTTGTAGTGTGCATTACCCTTCAAGCTGTGAAGTACACATAACATTTGATGTATTTAAAAGTATCACATTGTCATACATCGTGTATTACAAGGCGTATCACAGGAAAGACGATATACGCGACGTGGCACACATTCCTCTTGTCCTTTATTATATAGAATAATGGCAACCTATATAATAACCGTGTCCTTTCGAGCAATCGGTATCAGGGTGTACATATGATATCCAATTACGGCGAAATGGAATTGAAGTGGCAGAAGAGATGGGCGGACAAAGGACTGTTCCGTGCCATCAGGGATGAGAAGAAACCCAAGTTCATGGTAATATTTGCGTATCCTGGTGTTACAGGATACCTTCACGTTGGCCATATGCGCGGATTCTCCTACGCGGATGCGATCGGGAGATACAAACGTATGACAGGGTATAACGTCCTGTTCCCTGTGGGAACACACGCCACCGGCAACGGTTCCATAAGTCTCGCTGCCAAGATCGAGAAGGGCAATGAGGACATGATCGATTACCTTAAGAGGAACGGATGTCCCGAGGAGAAGATCAAGGATCTCACCAAGCCCATGAACGTGGTGGATTTCTTCAACGACGTTTATGTCAATGAATATTGGAAGAGATTCGGATTCCTGGCGGATTGGAGGAGATTCACATGCACCCTGTATCCTGATTACGCCAAATTCATCCAATGGCAGTTCCGCAAGCTCAAGGAGAACGGACTGCTCATCCAGAAGCCATATTACGCGCCGTCATGTATCGTCCACGGCCCTGTGGCAGTTGATGCATCCGAGACCGATATCTCCAAAGGCGGTAACGCGGAGACGCAGGAATACGTTCTGCTGAAGTTCAAACATGGAGATGAGTACCTTGTCGCCGCGACACTGAGGCCGGAGACCATCTACGGACAGGTCTGTTTCTGGGTTAACCCTGATGTGGAATACGTCAGGATGACCTACAACGGAGAGAAGTGGATCGTATCGCCTCAGGCCTTCGAGAAGCTCCAATATCAGAAAGACGGTGTTGAGAAAACAGGAGTCATAGCCGGTAAGGACATGATCGGATGGATGTGCACCGCACCTGCTCTGCATAAGGAGATCCCCGTGTTCCCCGCCACATTCTGCGATCCGAACGTTGGTACTGGACTGGTGACATCATGTCCTTCCGATGCCCCCGATGATTGGATCTCATTGGAAGAGGTCAAGAAGAATCCCGAGCTGAAGGAGAAGTATGGTCTTTCACAGGAACTCATCGATTCCGTCGTCCCCATCTCAATCATAGAGATCAAGGGATACGGCGAGTTCCCCGCCCAGTCCATAATACAGAGCATGGGCATCGAACGTCCTGGCGACTCGAAGCTTGTCGATGCGAAGAAGCAGGTCTACAAGGACGGTTACCACATGGGTAAGATGAAGGCCAACTGCGACCTCATCGCCGGAATGCGTGTTGAGGAGGCCAAGGACAGGATGAAGGAGATCATGGTCGCCGCACGCGAAGCCGATATCTTCTACGACCTGACCGAGGAAGTCATATGCAGGTGCGGAAGCAAGGTCCTGATCAAACGTATCGACGACCAGTGGTTCATCAACTATGCCGACAAGGACCTCACGGAGAGGACGAAGGAGCACTGCAAGAGCATGCACATAGAGCCCACGGAGTACTACAACAACGTACAGGGCGTCCTGGATTGGTTCAGGGAGAGGGCATGCGCACGTCTCGGTAACTGGTTGGGTACGAAGTTCCCGTATGATGAGAAATGGATCATCGAGGCCATCTCCGATTCCACACTCTATCCCATTTACTATCTAATCTCATTGTATGCCAATGAGGGAAGGATCAAACCGGACCAGATGGTTCCGGAGTTCTTCGATTACGCATTCCTCGGAGAAGGAGATGTCGAGGCCGTGTCGAAGACCACAGGCATCGACGTCCCTACACTGAAGGAGATCAGGGACGATGTGAAGTATTGGTACCCCTTGGACCTGAACCTCGGTGGTAAGGAGCACATGACCGTGCACTTCCCCGCATTCCTGTTCAACCATACGGGCATACTGCCACAGAACATGTGGCCCAGGGGTATAATGGTCAACTGGTACGTCACAGGTAAGAAGAAGATCAACACCGCCAACAACAAGTTGGAGGGAACGAAGATCTCTAAGTCCAAGGGTGGTGCACAGCCCATCCCCGGAGCGGTCGAGAAGCTCGGTGTCGATCCCATGAGATTGTTCTACGCTCATGCCGCATCACCGTTCGCCGATGTCGAATGGGATGAGGAGAACGTGTTCTCGTACAAGCAGAGGGTAGAGAAGATCCTATCCTTCATGGACGAGCTTATGGCGATGAAGGACGGAAAGAAGTCCGATGTGGACGATTGGCTCCTGTCGAGGATGAACACACACATCGCCGAGATCGAGGAAGCCATGGATTCCTTCGACATCAGGCAGTTAGCCTCTACTGTATACTTCGAGATGTTCAACGACTTCAAGTGGTACGTCAGGAGAGGCGGAAACGACCCTGAGACGATCAGGAAGGCAGCCAGGCTTTGGATCATGACGATGATGCCCATCACACCCCACATTGCTGAGGAGATGTGGGAGGGATTCGGATTCGAGGGAATGGTCGCCGAGGCACAGCTGCCTGAGGTCGACCACACATCCCGTTCGTCCGTTACGGAGTACGGGGAGGACTTCATAAGAGACGTCATGGCCGATATACAGGAGATCATCAAGGTCACCGGAATGGAGCCCAAGAGGATCGTACTGTACACACCGTCCGAGTGGAAACTGCAGGTCTACAGGAAGGCACTGGCACTTCACAAGGAAGGCAAGTTGGACATACCCACATTGACCAAGAACTGCATGGCAGATGAGACCCTCAGGACCAAGGGTAAGGCGGTCTCCGATCTTGCAAGGAAGGTCGCTCAGGACTACATGCGTTTATCTGTTGATAAGTTGGAATCCGTACTCGGAATCGATGAGACCGAGCATCTCTCAGCAGCAGCGAAGTTCATGTCCGACGAGATCGGATATCCCGTCGAGGTATACAACGCAGATGACGAGGGAAGGTACGATCCCAACGGTAAGGCGAAGGTCGCTGTACCCAGTAAACCCGGTATCTATATCGAATGAGCCAGATGCCCCGGAGACGGGGCGCTCATTCCCATCTTTTGTACAGATCGTGATCTATACCGATCTGGTCCAAGCATCTTCCCACGATGAAATTAACGATATCATCCACGGTCTTCGGTTTGGAATAGAATCCAGGATTGGCATCGAGTATGCAGACACCGCATCTGGCTAAGCGCAGTTCGTTCTCAAGGACGACGGCGCTCTTAGGCGTTTCCCTCACCACGAGGACGAGTTTCCTCGATTCCTTCAGAGCGACCGCGGCAGCCCTTGTGATAAGCGTGTCGGCGAGACCGTTGGAGATCTTCGCCAGTGAGGATGTGCTGCATGGGCAGACGAACATGGTATCGAACCTGTAGCTTCCTGATGCGATCTTCGCGAAGAGATCGCTGTCATCGTAGACGGTATCGGCCATCTTTTCGATGTCCTCGATGGCCATCCCGGTCTCATGAACGATTATCTTCTTGGCCATCTGGGACATCACAAGTATCTTCTCCCCGGGGAGCTCCTGTAACAAACGGATGCCGTAGATGCATCCCGATGCCCCGGTGATGGCGATGACCGTTCTCATGTCATCATCATCGACCGATGGTTATAAAAGAGTGAGTGGTGGTGTGTGCATCCAGTCCTTTCTTTTTCTTTTAATATATAGACACGCTTATATACCGAATCCATATACCAACGCTCACTGCAATGTCGAGACGGCATATGCAGAAAAAGAGGTAATAAAATGGTAACCGTCTATGACGTGCCCGCCGAGAAACTCATTCTCAAAGTGGCAGGAAAGCTCAAAGAGAATTCCGCCATCGTGCCCCCTGAGTGGGCTGAGTTTGTGAAGACCGGAGTGCACACAGAGAAGGCTCCCTCGCAGGAGGACTGGTGGTACACCAGGTCCGCCTCCATTCTGAGGAAGCTCTACGTGAAAGGCCCTATGGGATCCTCAAGACTCGCTGCAGAGTACGGTGGATACCGCGACAAGGGAACAATGCCCAACAGAGCGGTAAAGGGAAGCCGTAACATCGCTAGAAAATGTATGATTCAGCTCGAACAGGCTGGCTACCTTGTCTCCAAAGACAAGCAGGGCCGTGCTATCAGCCCCAGCGGAATGTCCCTTCTGGACAACGCCGCCAAAGAGGTTTATGACGAGATGAAGGCCTGAGGTGTGATCGGCATGGAAGACCCTGAATTGGAAGCATTGAGACAAAGGAAACTTGCAGAGATGCAGGCTAACCAGCAGCAGGCACTTGCACAGCAGCAGGCCGCTGAGGATCAGCGCAGACAGATGGAAATCCAGAAACAGGCCATATTGAGACAGATCCTCACCCCCGAAGCGAGGGACAGGATCGCAAACGTAAGGGTAGCAAACCCGGAGCTCGCCAATATGGTCGAGATGCAGCTCATTCAGCTTGCACAATCAGGAAGACTACAGGGAGTCGTCAACGACGCCATGCTGAGAGACATCCTTAGAAGGGTCGCCCCACAACACAGGGAGATCAAAATCGAGAGGAGATAATCATGTCATCAACAAAACCGCCAGCCATGAAAGCCAGGCTCAACAAACTGACGAACCAGAATCGCCGTGTTCCCGCCTGGGTTATGATCAAGACAAACAGGCAGTTCCTTCGTCACCCTAAGAGAAGGTCCTGGCGCATGAGCAAGATCAAAGAGTGAGGGATGAAAATGAGTGATGAGGTAGAGAGGATCATTACGATCCCTATGAGAGCCACCAAGATGGCGCCCAGGACCAAGAGAGCAGCACGTGCTATCAAGGAGATCAAGGCGAACATCGTAAGGCACATGAAGGTCGACGAGGACAAGGTCTGGATCGACAAGTCACTCAACGAGAAGATCTGGGAGAGGGGAATGCAGAACCCGCCCCACAAGATCACCGTGAAGGCCGTCAAGTTTGACGACGGACTTTGTGAGGTATCTCTCGTTGAATCCAAAACTGTAAAAGAGTGATCGCAATGATGAGACGCTCGAGCTGCGCAGGTAGCCCCAACATAGGGGTGTTCGCAGTCGCCAACGAGCGTCTCTCATTCGTAGCTCATGATGCCGTCGACGAGTTCGTCAACGACATCGAGAGGATATTGGACGTCGAGGTGATCAGGACCACGGTCGCCGACAGCTTCGTTGTCGGCTCGCTCATGGCCATGAACTCCAACGGCGCCATTGTCTCAGGGCTTGCAGGGGAGAGGGAACTGGAATTGATCAGTTCCAAGATCCCTGTGGCCCTTCTTGAAGATAAACTGAACGCCGCAGGTAACAACATACTTGTCAACGACAAGGGTGCGATCGTCAATCCTGAGGTAGACAAGAAGACGCTGAAGCAGATCGAGGATGTCCTGGGCGTGGAATGTGTCAAGGGCACCATAGCGGATATCGTCACCGTCGGTTCCGTTTGTAGGGCGACCAACAAGGGCGCTGCAATCTATGTTGACGCTACAGAAGAGGACATCAAACTGGTGAAGGATGTCCTGAAGGTCGATAACGTCGTCAGGACGACAGTGAACCACGGTGTGAGGTTCGTATCTCCCGGTATAGTCGCTAACAGCAAGGGTGCCGTCGTCGGGGATCTGTCCACACCTATCGAGATGGGCAAGATCGAGGACGCCCTCGATCTGCTGGACTGATCATTTCCTGTCGAAGACCCAGCATTCTTTTGTTCCCACAATGTCCTCTTTGAGGATATCAATGGAATTCCCGACATAGACCACATTATCCTCAGGTATCATATTCAGAAAACCGTCGATGCTGCTGATATCGATGGTCAGACCACCGGTGCGGTAGTGCATCGGTATGACGATGGTAGGATTCACCATTTGGATGAATCTCTTGATGACATCGAGTTCCATTGTGTAGTATCCGCCCACGGGTAACAGCAGGATGTCTATGTCATGTATCTGCTTCATGACCTGATCGTTGGGGATGTCACCGAGATCGCCGCAATGACATATCGAGATGTCATCCATGGTGAACTTGTAGATCGTGTTCAGACCTCTTTTGGCTCCCTTCTCGGTATCATGGAATGTGGAATACCCATAGAATTGGATACCGCGGCATTCGAATCTTCCGTTGTGGAACTTGTGGTCCTTGTGCTCTCCTGCTATAGCTCTTGATGCGTTGTGGTCATAGTGATCGTGGGACATCAGGACTATGTCAGCTGTCACCGAAGGCGGTCTGATACCTATGGATTTACCGTCATGTGGATCGATGACGACCGTGGTCTCACCATTTGAGAATTCGAAGCAGGAGTGTCCGTGCCATGTGATCTGCATGGGGCGGTTATCGTGCTTTAGTTTTATAATACGTTACTGGAAGAGTTACATGGAAAGGAGGGTTGTCCACATTTGGATCGAATGTTCTCCATGAATATGATTTCAACCTAGGTAAATACAACGCATGCTAGATGGTTGTGCTCAAAAGCATAAGGTTCAATCATAAATGCTGGATCAACATCTCGATCGACGAGCAGGTATTGACGCTTAGAAATCCATCCAATATGGGTGGTTATATATCTTTATAAAGACAATTACGGCACGTGGCAAAGACATTGGTCCTGGTCGTCGACAGGGACGACGACTTCGGTGTCAAGGGCAGTGTGAACACTCCCGTCATTGGTCTTCAGGATGCATTAGTGGCAGCTGTCGACCTGGGAGTGAACGATCCCGAGGACTCCGATGTCAACGGTCTTTTCGCTGGAATAAAGATATACAACGAGATGAAGGCCGAAGGCAAGGACGTCGAGATCGCCCTTATATGCGGTGACAAGACCGTCGGACACAGGTCCGATGAAGCTCTGACGAAGGAATTGGACGAGGTTATCGAGAAGGTATCTCCAGAATATGCCGTGCTTGTCAGTGACGGTGCGGAGGATGAGTACGTTTATCCTATTATCACGACACATCTGAAGATATCATCCGTCAAGAAGGTCTATGTCAAGCAGACCCCTGGTATCGAGGGTTTCGTGTACATCGTATCCAAGACACTATCCGATCCTGCCAAGAAGAAGAGGTTCCTCGCACCCATAGGTGCGCTGATCACTTTGATAGCACTGATCTACATCATAGCCGATGTATCGGCATTCTCGGTAACGGAATCGTCCTCGTACCTGTTCAACATGACGGCACCGTTGGTGGTCCTGATCATCGGTATCCTGATCCTGAATTACGCCTATGATGGGACCGATGCCGTTCTGAATAGGATCGACAGCTGGAAACAGCAGGTTCGTGAGAACAGTGTTTCAGCAGCATTCACACTGTTAGCGGTAGCGATCTTCGCGCTCGGTGTTGTGCTATCATTCTATTCGGTGAAGGATTACCTCGGGAACGGTTTCCTGTATCTTGCGCTGCTGTTCATATCCAACATGATATGGCCGGTGGCATTCTCCGTACTGTTCTCGCAGGCAGGTAGGGCTGTTAACCAGCTGGTGGAGTACAAGGCGTTCGATTACGGTGTATTGACATCGGTGATCATGGGATTCGGTATCGCCTTCGTCATGCAGGCCGTCACCGACTTCCTGAGGAGTTACATGGGATTCTTCCTCATCGACTCATCATTGGTAATGATCGAGGTGATCGTCGGAGTCGTCCTCATGATCATGTCCAGCAGCATAGCCATAATGTTCAAGAGATTGTTCCAACCCAAGGCCGCAGAGGCGGTTCCTGATGAGGTATGAGGATTGGGACCCGATATATCGGGAGATCCTTTCCGACTTCGGTTACAGCAGGATGCAGGATGAGACCTCATCGAGATTATTACGTACGTTGATGCTCAATGCCGATATCATCACGGATGATGAGTTGGCCGATGTGCTGAAGGAACATGTTATCATATTCGGTGCCGCGGACAGTCTGAAGGATGAGATCTTTGGAAAGGAGTTCGACGGTACGCTGATATCAGCGGGATCTGCGACGTCTGTGTTGATGGACAATGGTATCGTACCTGATATCGTCGTGACGGATCTGGACGGTAATGTGGATGCTCAGATCGAAGCATCCAAAGAAGGTGCTGTGACATTGATACATGCTCACGGTGACAATGCGGATGCCATAATGAAGTATGCTAAATCATTCACCGGAAAGGTTGTTCTTACTACACAGTCCAAACCCGACAACTTACTTCGCAACTACGGCGGATTCACCGACGGCGACCGTGCATACTGTATGGCGAAGCATTTCGGTGTCGACGATATCGAACTGATAGGGTTCGATTTCCAGCATCCTTCATACAAGGACGGTTCCGACCTCACGGTAAAGGCAAAGAAACTGAAGTGGGCGGAAAGGATAATCTCCTCCCTCAGATGACCATTATGATAATCACCAAAGCCAAGGCGAATATCATGAACGCCGATACGACCTTGACGATGTTATCGTTGATCTTGTCCCTCTTCTCCTGGTTCTTCATACCGAGTTTCTCCAGGATGTAATCTATTCCTCCGGAGAACAGGAATCCTCCGTCGAACGGTACGGCCGGGATGGCATTGGTTATCGCAAGTACGATGTTCAGCCAGAATATCCAATACAGCAGCGTCATAAAGGGCCAGAATATCTCATCGGGGAGTATTGTGCTGTGGTACCACCAGTGGGTGGCCTCTGGCACGGGGGAGAATCCGTTGAACGCATGTCCTACATATGAGAGCATACCCATCGCCTTCTCCTGGATGGTGTTGCAGTTGTAGAACGGATCGACCGCTACGTTGACCGCGTTATTCGGAGTGATGAACGAGAATCCTGACAGGGATGTGCTGATACCTGCATATCCGTAGCCGTTCCTCTCGCCCAGTGTGATCAGCAGTATCTCCTCATCACCGGTCTTGTAGTCCATGGTGTAGAACTTGTACATATCGCCAGGATGTGTGGTCTTCATGAACGATGTGAAGGAAGTCGGTGTTCCGAAGTATGTCGTTATCGTTTCCGAATCGGTATCGGATATACCTAACAGGAAGGTACCCTTCTGTATCAATCCGTCTGATGGCGATCCTTTGACCACACCTTCGACATATGTCCCCATCGTTACCGTTTTAGTGAAGTTCATATCCCAATACACGTAGGATATCTCGTAGTCCTTGCAGTAATTGTCATCGATGAATTCATACAGCTGGGCGACAGATGTGACAGCGTTACCGTCGATATCGGTGATTATGGCTGATGTCGGGATCCCCGAATCGAAACCGGGGGATGACCCTGATACTGCATATATGGACGGGTTGTCACCGTATTGGGTGGTGAGACCTCCGGTCATCCCAGCGCACATAATTATGAATACGATCATGGCAAGGATGAAGTTCGTGGTGATTCCAGCTGCATACAGGTCCATCCTGGCCTGCCTGCTGCACTTCTGCACCTGTTCCTCGTTCGGCTCGACGAACGCTCCGAGAGGGACGACACAGTGCAGGATTCCTGTGGATTCCACCTGCATGTCGTTGGCCCTGGTCTGTACGCCGTGAGCGAACTCGTGGACGACCATGGCGATGATCAATGCGACCCATCCGTACACCAACGGGAGCATCGGGTTGAGTCCGGGTATGGCAAGTGCGTATTCAATGCCCAGGCCACCGGTGGATGTCATTCCCGGGATGGCGATAAGATCGATGACGACGATGGATACGATGAAAACCATCAGGAAAAGCGTGATGAATCTGGACAGAACGCCCATGAACCTCCAGAAGCGTTTGTACACACAGAGCCTGTCCATGAGCTTGACGCCCATCTTAGTCTTGATCATGATCATTGGACCAGATGTGACGAATCCCAATGCCTTGGCCTTCTCGCTCTTCTTGACATATATGAAGGTCGGGATGTAGATGATCAGCAGGACCAACAGAATAAGATAGGTCGTATTCATTCACGACAGGAATGATTACGTGGTATTTGTATTCTGCCTAAAATATTGGATAGAAGGATCGCGAAGATGATAGCCAGGGCCCCATTATGGATGGGGCCCTGTTTATGATATAAAGCGGATCAGAATCCGAGCCTGTCCAGGAAGTATTCCATGTAGGTGCACTTCTCGTAGACGATCCACATCCTGACGGTCATACCGTTAAGAATCTCGATCTGGTTGCCGTCCTTGTCCTTCAGCACACCGTTGTCGAATGCCACGATGACCTTGAAGAAGGCTCCCTTTTCGGATACGGTAGCATCGTCCGCGATGGACAGTACCTGTCCCCTTGCACAGCCGAATTCTGTTTGGAGCAGTCCGTCCACGGTGAACTTACAGTCCTGACCCACGTTGAGCCTCACCCTGTCGTGTGCCGATACGTACAATTCTACCTGTCTGTCGGAACCGCTGTTGATGCTCCCTATGGCCGTTCCGGCCTGGAGTGTCCCGCCCTCGTGCAGCTTTACGTCATAGTGCACGTTACCGGATGTGGCCGCGGTTATGGTGTACTTCGCGATGTTCGTATCGCATGATGTGATGTTGGTCTGCAACTGGAGGATCTGCGCGTTCGAGTTGTTCTTATCGGAATTCATCGATTGGGTGTACTTCAGCTTGATCGCTTCGGTCTTGTCCATCAGGTCCAGCTGCACCAGCTCGTTGTTGTATGCGACGAACATGTTGTAGTATTCCACTTCAATATCACTGGTGGATTTGGGGTCGAACGGGTTGGATACCGATAATCTCTCGAGGGAGTCTATCATCGTCTGTGCATACCTCAGGCGTTCTGCTGAGACATCGCCGTTGTCCACGTAGGACTGGGCCTGTGTGACCTCTTTTTCTAAGGAGGCACGTTGGGTGTACATCGAGTTCACGAAAGTCTCTTTCGTCTGGTATGCGGAAGCCATGTATGCCTTGCCGCCCTCTTGATCGCTCAGATCAACGTACTTGTCGTAGAGTGTCTTGTAATCGGCGTAGAGGTCGTAGAACTCCCTCTCCGTGTCGGCATTGAACGGGTTATTATCGTCATTCCTGGCGGCGTTCACGGCCCTGTCGATCCATCCGATCCTTTGGTTGTCAGTAATGAGGATCTCCCTGTAGGTGTCGGCGTTCCTGATGTCCTTCTCGTAGGTACTCTTCTGGGAGTACAGGTTGGTGAGGTACTTCTGTCTGATGGAATCGCTCTGATCTGTCGTTTTGGTCTGTGACAGTTCGTTGTCGTACGACTGCCTGGTCTCGTAGAATTCCTTCTCATCGCCGTAATCCACGAACGGATTGGGCTTATCGTTGGTTATCGAGTCTATGAACTTGTCCACCAGGACTACCCTTTTGTTGTAGTATTTCAATGATTCCTGGTAGGAGTTCTTCTCCGCTACGACGGCCGAAGAATCCAACTGTATCAGGGTATCTCCCAGGGATACGAAATCGCCTTCCTCCACCTCTATGGAGATGATCGTACCGGCGACATCGTTGGAGATGGAGCTGACGCCGGCATCCACCACGATACCGGAGTTCTCAACCTCCTCCGCTTTGATCGCTGTGCAGGACCATGTGACCGTTCCTGCGATGACCAGTATCACCACGAGCATCGTGATGTAAACGAATTTTGGGGGATTCCTCAGGTAGAATATCCTACTGTCCTTCAGTCCCTGAAGTTTGAAATCCCCCAATTTTGCCATCAGAGCACCTCATTGAAGATGTCGGCGGTGAATTCCCCATCCTCCCCTTTGCTGAGGACGGTGTAGTTGACCGGTCCGAGGTTGATATCGTGCTCGTATGCGTAGACCTGCATCTTGGAGTATGCCATGTGCATCTTGTCCAGAGGTCCGATGAACCTTGCCATGAGACATCCCTCGAGTCTTACCTTGGGCTCGAACGCATATGGGTCGGCGACATTGCTGGGGGCTTCCTTCACCTGGATGAGCATCTCCGACTTCTGATCGATCTCCTTACCGACTAGCTTCGTGGTCTCACGGACGATCAGAGGACCATAGGGTGTGAGTCCTTCTCTCTTCACGTAGGACTCGAACATCTTGGAGGATTTGTCAACGCTCTCCTCGTCAATGGCCTCAAGTCTCCTGGACAGAACGTTATTGAAGGTAACGTTCTTTTTCTCTGCTATTTTTATCTCATTCATAGGTTATGTCTCCTTCATCAATATCTTTAACTTCATTTGTTGAGACTTCTGTCTCATTCTCTTCTTCGGACTCCTCGACAGCTTCGCCAGTCTGGCTGGACCACAGTCTGTAATACGCTCCCTTTAGATTTAGCAATTCCTCATGCGTACCGGATTCCACCACGTTCCCCTGGTCCATCATGTAGATCCTGTCGCAATTGCGGATGGTGCTCAGCCTGTGTGCGATTATGAGCATCGGGCAGTCCGTCATCTTCTTGAATATGAGGTCGAACGTGGTCCTCTCTGTGACGTAGTCCATGTTACTGGTGGCCTCATCCATTATCATCATGTCCGGGTTCCTGAGTATCGCTCTGGCCAGGATGAGCCTCTGCTTCTCTCCACCGGACAGTCCGCCTCCGGTCTCATCCAGGAATGAATCGTAACCTGCAGGCAGTTTCCTTATGAATTCCGTACATCCTGCGATCTCGCACGCCCTGTCCATCTCCTGCTGGCTGGCGGGCCTTCCCATGAGCAGGTTGTCACGGATGGAACCGCTGAATGTCTGCACATCCTGCGGTACGCAGCCTATGTGGTTCCTGAGTGAGAACGAATCGATCTCCTTGATATCACGGCCGTTGACCTTGACAACTCCTGACTGGGGTTCGTAGAACTTCAGCACCATCTTGGACAGTGTGGTCTTACCGCAGCCGGACCTTCCTACGATAGCCACCTTCTCTCCCTTGCCTATGTGGATGTTGACACCCTTGAGCACAGGCGGCCTCGTACCGTATGCGAACACCACGTCGCACAGTTCTACATCCCTTATCGGTTCATCGAGGAGGTCCTTACCGTCCTCCACTTCATTCTCTTCTTCCACGTCGTAGATCTCGGAGATACGTTTCAGGGATATGTCGGCCTCCTGGATGCTGAGCTGCATCGAGACCAGTCTTCCGATTGGGTCGATGAAGTATCCCGAAAGAGATGTGAATGCGATGAGTGTACCGAGGGACATGTCGCCCTTGATACAGAAGTATCCTCCGAACAGCAGGAGGGAGATGTTACCGAGCTGTGAAATCGCTGCCGATAATGAAGATTGAACGTTGTTCATCACTCCGCTCTTGAATCCTATGCGGAGGGTCTTGATGAACTCCGTCTCGATCTTCGTGAGGCTGTCCTGCTCCGCAACGTTTGTTTTGATGGTCGACACGTTGTTAAGCGACTCTATGATCTGTGAGTTCAGCCTCGCGTTCTGTTCCATGGTCTTCCTGTTCAGTTTCCTGTACGGTGCTCTGAAAGCGAACATGAGTAAAGCGCTCAGGATAGCCATTATCAGGATGATAACGAAAAGACTCGCTGACTGTGTAGCGAGTACGATACCGACGATAACTACCATGGCGGCATCGATCACAACGGTCAATGCTGTGTTGGTCAGCACATCCTTGACTGTTCCGGCGTCCTGGAACCTGGTGATGATGTCTCCGGTCCTTCTGGACTCGAAGAATTTGATAGGTAACTTGAACACGTGGTCGAAGTACCCCAGCATCAATGGGATGTCGATCTTCTGAGAAAGATAGAGCACGATATGAGACCTGAACGCGGCCACGACTATGTTCGTGACGATCACTATCACAAGGACTATACCGAAGAGGAGCAGCTGATGATCCTCCTGGTATGGGATGATCTCATCGACCAGGATTTTGTTGAACAATGCCGTGACTATACCGAACAGGGTCAGGAGCACAGATAATATGATCGCTGAGATGAACAGTGGTTTGTGGGCGTTCATCATCCTGGAGAACGTCGAGAGCAGACTCCTCTTCTTCTCCCTCGTCCTGATGAACTCCTCCTTGGGGATCATCATGATGAGTCCGCCGTCGAAATCCTTGTTGAACTCATCAATCTTCTGCACGAAGACCTTCCCGTATGCGGGATCCATGTAGGTGACCTTACCACGACGGACCCTGTAGACGGCCACATAGTGTGCGGTACCGTCACTGCGCACAAGTCTGGCAATCGCAGGGAGTGTGAACTCGTCGTTGGCGAAGGATTCCTTGCTGATGTAGATCAGCCTGGAATCGAAACCGAGTGATATCAGACCGTTATTGATACCCTTGATTGATGTTCCTATGGCATCGGTACCCATCACCTCTCTTAGTTTGGTGATGGTCACATCCTTGCCGTAGTAGGCGCATATGCTGACAACACATGCGACCCCGCAGTCCGAGGAATCATACTGTTCAACCGTTGGTATCTTCATCTCATCCGCTCACTTGGTGTTGATGGTGACTGGTTACGCTTCTTGCAATCGCGTCGATTTTACTTAAAGTAATAGCCAGAATCGTCATTATCTGCATTCCTACGTGGGAACGTTCGGTCATGTCAGCGCCTTCTGATTATCAGTATCGAGGCTATTAAGCCGAAGACCACGAGTCCGATGGCAACACCGATCATTATGGTCATCCTGTTGTTCTCATCCTCATCCGGTACGCTGGTATCCCATACTGCCTTCAGAACGATATCCTCCTTCCCCATGGTGACCTTGTCCGACAGCTGGTATGTCTTACCTCCGTAGGACCATCCCTTGAAGTCATAACCCTCCTTTGTCCCGGAGTAATATTTGATGGTGAAAGTGGAGCCCTCCTGGACATCAGCCTGTATGGGCGCCTCTCCCGATCCGCCGTTCGTATCATAGGTCACATGATGGGTAGGAGAACCCTTCTTCCAGTTGGCTATCAATGTTATGTCCGAGGTATCCATCGTCACGACATCGCCGGCATGATAGATGACATTGATGCAGACCCAGCCGTCGAGCCAGTAGCCATCTTTGGTGGCGGTGCATTCCTTGATCGTGAACGTGTCGCCTTCAGTGACCTTGTCCTGTACTGGTACTTCCCCGGTACCTCCGTTCAGATCGTAGGTGACTGAATGCAACGGTATCCAATTGGCAAGTATCACTACATCCTTCGTGCCCATTACGAATTCGTGACCGGGTTCGTACACATTGCCGTCGTAGATCCAGCCCCTGAACAGACAATTCTCCTTAGTTCCTGAATATGATGCTAATGTGTAGGTGAGTCCTTCCTTGACGCGTTGTGTCGCGGGCGCTTCCCCTGAACCGCCGTCTATGTTGTACACGACCTCGTAGACGGGTTTGCTGGACCAGGCTGCCATGAACACCATCTCCGACGTGCCCATGGTCATCTCGGTCCCGGGCTGGTATATGTTTCCGTTGTACTTCCAACCCTCGTAATAGAAGCCGTCCTTGGTCCCGTCGTATGATGATAATTTGAATTTCTCCCCTTCCACTGCTGGTTGATGTGTAGGGGCGGTTCCTGAACCTCCGTCCAGTTTGTATGTGATCTTGTATTTCGGCGGATCGACCCATTTCGCTTTGAAGTAGATGTCCGATGCCCTCATCACGATCTTGTCACCGGGCTTATAGAGTTCAGTTGTTCCGTTGTAGTACCATCCGTCGAAGGTCTTCCCCTTGTTCGTACCTGAATATGATTGCACGGTGAATTCGATTCCCTCTGCGATATCCGGGGATACAGGGGGTTCCTCGCTCCCTCCGTCCGCATCGTATGAGATGCTATGGCCGTTGACATCCGATGGCTGCTGTATCATCCTACTGGTGACGGGGCCGGCAAATGTCTTGTTGTAGAAATCGCTGCTGCCTGGGGTTATCTGGTTATGTCCTCCCAAATCGAAGAATGTGTGTGAACCGAATGCATTTGCGTCAATACTTCCACCATCTTTTTTTTCAACCTTCACGATAAGGACGTTTGTACAACCGGTGAATGCGTTGGCACCTATCTTCCAACTGCCGTTGATGACAAGCTTCCCATTGAAGCCGGTGCATCCCTGGAAAGCGCAGTCCCCTATATTTACACCGTCTTTGATGTTGATACCATCCACCGTCAGGCCGGTGCAGTTCTCGAATGCGTTGTTTTTGATCTTCTTAACTTCCCCTTCTACCGTTATCTTCTTCAATCCGGTACATCCTGCGAAGGCATATTCACGGATTTCATTGATATTGCCATGGATCCAAACTTCTTCGATGTTGATACAGTTCTCGAAAGCATGTGCACCGATGTAATCTCTGTCTGCAAGCTCATAGAATTGGCTGACATCCACTTTTCCTTTGAGGTTGGTACAGCCCGCGAAGGCATAGTCTTGTATCGAGTCGAATTTGGACATATCGATCTCGTTACTGAATCCGGAACAGCCCTGGAAAGCGCTTGGTTGTATCCAATGTATATTAGGTGCCAAAATCACTGTTTTGAATCCGCTGCAGTTCTTGAACACTCCTGAGTAGGCTGTACTATGTCTGTTGTTGTACGTCAGCGTACCATCGAATCCCGAACATCCGTTGAACGCATCGTTCTCCACCTCTGCGCCATGAGGTATTGTCAGGTCCCCTACGAGTCCTGTACAGCCCGCGAACGCCCAATCACCGATATAAAGCTCCTTCCATCCTGAGGCATCTGCCCTTAATGTCAGTGTTCCGCCGAGCTGACAATTCCTGAATGCTTGGGAACCTATGTAGTTCGCCTTGGCCAGACTTAGGGATCCTTTTTCTATTTTGCAGCCGTTGAATGCATATTTCCCTATATGGGTGATTTCCGTGCCAATTTTCAATTCTGTGAAATTCCCTGCATCACGGAACGCGTAGTCACCGATGTACGTTATCTTATCGCCTAAGTGCAGAACTCCTTTGAAATGATTGAGTTGGAATGCCCCATCTGGAATTGTTGTTACATTGTTACTGATGACCAGATCGCCATCGAAATTGCATTGTGTGAATGCAGTATCGCCGATTGAGGTAACGGAATCAGGGATCACCACTGAACCCGTGAGTCCATCACATGCACAGAAGCCATCGACATGTGTCATCCCTTCGGGTAATTGTACCGTCCCGGTGATATCTGAAAAAGCGAATGTTCTCCAACCGGTCTCCTTCAAGTTATCCGGTAATACGATCACATTAGACGGATGTGGCTTGCCTGTGACCTGAACGTCAGTCACCGTGGAACTCTCAAATGCGTCGCTCCCTATCCTCTCGATGAAGTTGGATAGTTCGACGACCCTGAGTTTTTCATCATAGTCCTCCCAAGGTGGATCGTGATCCCAATCATAATTCTTCATCTTTCCATGCCCTGCGATTATGAGCTTGCCCTCATCCTTGTAGTAGTACCATTTGAGGATGTCGCCTTCATCTCCGCAATCACCATGCTTGTCGTAGCCCCCAGCTTCCACGGGCCAATCAGGGTCCCAACCCTCGTCCTCTGGAGAAGCCGATACGTATTCCTCCGTGTCATCCGAACAGGTCAAAAAGAAGGGTGAGAATGCGATCACCGCTAACAGGATTACTGCTAGAGATATCAGAAGTTTCCATTCAAACCTTGAACGGTGGATATGCATTCTCGTTCCGACACCTTCAGAGGGGGCACGCATAGAAGAACAACGATGTACTGACTATCTAAACTTTCCCTTTCTTTATTATAAGGAAGTGATGTGCCAACCAGATCAATGTTTAGGCAGCCCTTCACGATTACATGGTCAGAGACTGACTATGTGAATCTATGAACAACCCGTAATGTCAGCGCCTCCTTATTATCAGTATCGAGGCTATGATGCCGAACACAACGAGTCCGATGGCCACACCGATCATGATAGTCATCCTGTTGTTCTCATCCTCATCCGGTACGCTAACCTCCCATACGGCCTTCAGAACTATGTCCTCCTTCCCCATGATGACCTTGTCCGACAGCTGGTATGTCTTACCTCCGTAGGACCATCCCTTGAAGTCGTAACTGTCCTTTGTCCCGGAGTAATATTTGATGGTGAAAGTGGAACCCTCCTCTACGTCAGCCTGTACGGGTGCAATTCCAGATCCTCCGTTGATGTCGTACTTCACATGATGGGACGGGGAGCCTTCCTTCCAGTTCGCTGTCAGTGTTATGTCCGAGGTCCCCATGGTTATTACGTCGCCGGCATGGTAGACATCATTGATGTAGATCCATCCGTCGAGCCAGTAGCCTTTCTTCGTTGCGGTACACTCCTTGATCGTGAACGTGTCGCCCTCGGCGACATCCTCCTGTATGGGTACTTCCCCTGTGCCTCCGTTGATGTCGTACTTCACATGATGGATCTTGCTCCAGTTGGCCAGCAGGACGATGTCCTTGGTTCCCATGACGATGGTGTCGTTCGGCTGGTATACCTTCCCGTCGAACAGCCATCCGTCGAATTTGAAGCCATCCTTGGTGCCGCTGTAAGAGGATACCGTGAACTCATCACCTTCCATGAGTACCTTCGGTTCAGGTGCATCCCCGGATCCCCCATCGATGTTGTAAACGACCTCATGCAGTGTTTTCCACACTGCGATGAGCAGGATATCGGATTTACCGACGATCAACACCGTACCAGGAGGATACACTTTACCGTTGTACTCCCAACCTCCGAACTGGTATCCGAATTTCAATCCGGTGTATTCTTTCAAACGGAACGTCACTCCTGAGACCAATGGGTCCTGTACAGGGGCCTTCGCCGAACCTCCGTCCACGTCGTACACTATGTTGTAGAGGTTGCTCCACACAGCGACAAGTATCATGTCCTCAGCCAACATCCTGATGGAGTCACCGGGTTTGTACGTGACATGCTGATATTCCCAACCTACGAATACGTGACCTTCCTTTGTCCCGTTGTAACCCTGTACCGTGAATGTACTGTAGCCCCTGACATTCCCTTGTACAGGGACATCCCCCGCTCCTCCGTTAGGGTCATATGTCACCTTCCAAGAGTACAATGCCGAGGTACGGTTGAAGTCATTGACGGTGATCGCTACCCTTGTGAACTCGTAGCCGATGAAGTTGTCCTTGTCACCACAGGTGACCGGAACGGGCTGACCTTCTACCGTCTTCCAATACTGTAAGGGGGCCGGGAAGGCGTTCGCGTCTATTGTGCTTCCGGGGTAAGCGGATATCCTAGTCAATCCTGTGCAACCGTCGAAAGCACCTCCGGAAACATTGGCGGATGATGGGATGGACACTATCGTTATGTTCGGGCACCCTGCGAATGAAAGGGGCCCCACCGTCGTGATGTTATCCGGTAGGTTTAATGTGCCCGTGAGACCGGTACAGTTCTGGAATGCGTATCTCTCTATCGTGATGAGCGAATCGGGCAGGGTGATTTGATTGTTGAAAGCGGAGCACCCGTAGAATGCTGCCTGACCTATGGTCTTGATCCCTTTACCAAGGGTCAGACTGCCTGTATTGCCTGTATAGCAGTTGTTGAACGCATTGGTGCCGATCGTGGTAACGCTGTTGGGTATGGCCAGATCCCCATCGAATTTGCATCCTTCGAATGCACTCTCCCCTATCGTATTCAGAGATGTGTTGCTCACACCGTTCCTTATCACGAGGGTCTTGAATCCGATGCAACCCTTGAACGCATCCT
>JAFSYZ010000296.1 GCA_017455785.1 Candidatus Methanomethylophilaceae archaeon | reverse complement strand
TCACTGACCATGGCCAAGTACAGGTGTTCGATCTGCGGTGAGATTTACGACGAAGAGAAGGAAGGAGTATTGTTCAAGGACCTTCCGGATGATTGGAGATGTCCCAGGTGCAAGGCATCGAAGGACAAGTTCGAACTCATCAAGGATGAGTTACCTGTAAGCGAATTGGATTACGACCCGTTGTTGATGAAGCATGACAACGGTATCATGGACGAGATCCACGAGATGGCGGTCAAGGGTGTGAGCATAGGCGAACCCATGGATACATTGATGCATGTGCCCAAGTTCGATGACATCCTGATATTGGGTGCACAGCTGGCCACACCGCCCAGGGATGACGGGGAGGAGGTCAACATCCGTACTGTCATTGGTAAGAACGCCAAGAAGCCGATGGTGTTGGAATCTCCGATTTACGTCTCACACATGAGCTTCGGTGCATTGTCCAAGAATGCGAAGGTCGCATTGGCGAAGGGTACCGCTTTAGCAAAAACTGCCATGTGCAGCGGTGAGGGGGGTGTTCTCCCTGAGGAGATAGGCGCGGCATACAAGTACATATTTGAGTACGTTCCCAACAAATATTCAGTGACGATACACACCTTCGAGCATTCCGCGGCCATAGAGATAAAGATAGGGCAGGGTACCAAACCCGGTATGGGAGGTCATCTTCCCGGGAAGAAGGTCACGCCCGAGATCGCGAAGGTCAGGGACAAGCCCGTGGGGCAGGACGTCCAGAGTCCATCGAGGTTCGAGGAGATCAACTCCCCCGAGGACCTGAAGGCCATGGTCGATACATTGAGAAGATTGACCGACGGCCTTCCCATCGGTGTGAAGATAGCCGCAGGTCATATCGAGGAAGATCTGGAATACATCTCTAAGTCAGGATGCGACTTCATAACCATCGACGGAAGGGGTGGTGCGACGGGTTCGTCACCCAAGTTCCTGAAGGATGCGTCAAGTGTCCCGACGGTGTATGCACTGTCCAGAGCTAGGAGATACATGGACGAGCATGGAATGACCCAGGAGCTCGTTATAACAGGCGGGTTGCGTACAAGCAAGGACTTCGTCAAAGCCATCGCAATGGGTGCGGACGCCATCGCCATCGCTTCAGCCGCCATGATGGCCCTTGGATGTCAGAAGTACAGGGTGTGCAACTCAGGCAACTGCCCTATGGGCATCGCCACACAGGATCCGGAACTGTCCAAGCGTTTGGATGTCGATATAGGTGCGAAGAGGGTCGCCAATTTCCTGAACGTATCCGCCGAGGAGTTGAGGATATTCACGAGGGTCACCGGTCACAAGGATGTGCATGACCTGTCATTGAATGATCTGTGCACCATCGATTCGGACATAGCCAGCAATACTGGAATAAGGCACGCCTGATTCAGAAGAAATCAGAGAGTTTGGTGTTCTTGACCTTAGGTTGTGCCGGAGGTTCCTCCTTCGGCACCACCTTCTTCTTAGCGGTGCGGGGCCTGTCGAATTTACCGTCGAATAAGGTTGCCTGCTGCGACCCCATCATTATGTCCTTCTCGTTCCATCCGAATACCTCGGTGATCCTGGAAGCGGTCTGGGCAATGCGTTCGGCGTAGTATCTGTAATCGGGTTTCGCCTTGAACTCTACACCGCTTATGTACGGTTCCACCTTCTGTGGTGTTGAATTGGAATCCGTCACTATCCAAGAGACCTTCATTCCGGGGATGAACTCGTAGCCCATGTCGATTAGCTTCTTTGCCGCCTGAACGTTGGCCATCCTGTCGGGGTTCTCGTACGCATCGAGTCCTTTGCATCCTTTGGATATGACGAGTTCCGATGCCGGGACCTTTCCAGCGAGGACATCCTGCACAGTGGTCTTCACCAGTGTGAGTGCCTCATCGTTCCTCTCCTCCAGGATGTAGTTGAACAGTTTCATCAGGACATCGCTTTGAAGGTCGAACGAGTCGGAACGCCTGATCTCGTAACCCCTCACAAGGAGTTCATCCTGGGGTTCTGGGTATACTATCCTTCCCACATACCTCTTCTTCATACCGTGGGTGAACATGGGTTCGAAGATCTTCTCGAACTCCAGCGTTCCGCCGTCCCTGGAAAAGCGTTCCGCCATCCTGTTACCGAACTCTATCGAACCCTCTAGGTTCGGTTCGGGTGACTGCATGAATATGGAATCGGTATCGGAATAGATCACAGGCACGCCTTCCGCCTCCACCTCCTTGATGATGCCGATGGTGGTGGCCCTTGCGAACGCTGTTATCGAAGCTCCGATGCTCTTATCCGTGAATCTGTAGAATGATGAGGCGAACACTCCGTAGAAGGTGTTCATCAATACCTTGACAGCGGCCTGGAGACCGTCCAGATAATGGTACTCATCCTGATTGGACGTCTTCTTCATCCTTGCCTTGATGTCATCCCTCTGTTTCATCAGTCCTTCGAGGATCCTGGGGAGGAGGCCCTCCCTCCTCTCCTTGGACACGTATCTCGTGGTCCCATCGGGACTTACTATCTCGCCGTCCGGTGACAGTGTGGTGAAGCAGATATTCTTGGCTATGATCAATGAAGGATACATGGATTTGAAGTCCAGGACACATACCCAGTGGTACAATCCCGGGTTCATGGTGTGAACGTATCCCCCTTCGATCTGGTCGGTACGGGACATCTTCCCCGTCATCGGTACGCCGATCTTCTCCCTGTCCGCCTTGCGTATGAGCAGGGAGTCGGCCAACGTGGATGTCCCTGATGTCAATATATCCTCAACAGGAAGGTATGACACGGCCGCAAGGTCCATGCCCTTCCTTACGGTGCCCACATGCTGCAGTATCTTAAGTGCCAGTTCGGCATCCTTGAAGCAGTACTCTATAACTTTGGCGCTGTTCTTTGCCCATTCCTCGTCCATGTACTTCGGGTCCACATCCAGTTTGGTCTCCCCGAGTATCTGCATCGAGACGGCGTTGAGAGTTTCCTGCTTGGGCCTGAGTTCCCTTCTCACGGCCCACCATGCGTCGACTACCAATCTTCCTTTGGCCCTCCAGAACCTCTCCGAGATACGTTTCGGGATGCCTCCATCCCTTCCCCATCTCACCTCGGATTCTATCTTCTGGAGTCTCGCCCTCTCCATTATCTTGGTTATGTCGTAATTGTCGATGTTGTATCCAGTGATGACATCAGGGTCCTCTTTCTGTATGATCTCCGAGAACTTCTTGATGATGTCCTTCTCGGAACCCGTGGCGGCCTCGCAGTTCCTGTATTCTCCGTTCTCATACACCACTGAACAGATGGTCAGCAGATAACCGTGGAGAACGCTGTTCTCTATATCGAACGATAGGAACTTCAGACCGGGGTCGAAGGAGTCTATGTTCTCGAAGCTCTCCATCTTGATGGTGAGGTCGGTGGAGTAGTCCTTTTCGATCTCCTCACCCGTCACATGGATACACGAGCCCATGTCCAAGTCGTAGAGGAACCTGTCGGCGAAATTGATGTCCGCCGACAGAAGACGGTACGCACCCTTCAGACGGTTGCGGAAATCGTTCATCAGCCAAGGGTACTTTATGGTGACCTTGAGGACGTCGTTCATGTCCCCTTTGTAGAGTAATCTGTCCTCTTCCACGGAGATGATGTTATCATCCTTGCGGAGGCTCTCCGCAAGGTCCTTCCTCGGATTAAGGATATGGAAATATGTGTGGAATCCGTAGTAGAGGATGGTTATGGACTTCTGTTCACGGGTCTTCCCGAACAGTTCTATGGCGACGTCATCCCCGTCCTGGCGGTAGGATGCGCTTAGCAGTCTGACGTCCCATTCTCCCATATGTTACCTCACTTGTTGGCCACTATCCTGATGACGTCCCCGTCCTCCAGGATGTAATCCGCACCGACGGTACGTTTGGTCTTAGCGTTGATCGCACGGATGAATTTGTCACCCAGTTCCGTGTGCACCTTGTATGCAAGGTCGCGTGCCGTCGATCCCCTCGGCAAGAGATACGCATCAGGCAGCACCCTTCCGAAGTGGTCGGTGTACTTGTTCTCGTCCTCCACGGGATAGACGGTTATCAGGTCCAGGATATCGAACGCGGCCTCTTCCAGACATCTCTGCACGCCTGTGCCGCCGTACTTGGCCATGTTCTCCTTCATGTAGTCCAATGCCTTCTTCTGGGCATCGTTGAGATTGATTCCCTCTTTGATCTTGAAAGACGGGTCGCCAGGTGTGTATTCCACCACACCTTTCTCCGCCGCTTTCTTTAGAGCAAGCTCGGTCTCCGCCATGGTGACCACGCTCTTGTCGTTGATTGCACGCACCAAATCCACATTACCTTCGGGAGCGATGTCTGCCTTGTTCATGGCGACGATCATCGGTTTGCCGTACTCCCTTACTTTCACCGCGATCCTCAGCATGATCTCATCATCCCACTTCGTAGGGTCAGCGGGAGGATTGACGTCCATGAGGGCCTTCTTCACTTGTGCCTCGGTGACCTTCAGGCCTGCCAATCTGTCATAGATCAACGTCTCGGGCTTCGCACCTGTCATCTTGGCGGTACGGGCCATCTTGTTGAAACCGTCGTTGAGGATTCCTTTGATCCACATCTCGATCTCGTTCCTCAGGAATCCTATGTCCTCCCTGGGGTCGTGATCCCCAGGTTTTCCGGGTACGCCTTCGATGTTGGTAGATCCCGACACATCTATCACGTTGATCAGTGCATCCGCCTGTCTCAGATCATCCAGGAACTGGTTTCCTAGACCTTTTCCCTGCCAGGCATCGGGTACCAATCCTGCCACGTCAAGGAGCTCCACAGGTATCATCCTGGTCCCGTTGACGCATCCGGAGTTATGGGGTGTGCACTGCACGCCCAGCTCCTTGCACGGACATTTGGACCTTACATATCCTACTCCTTTGTTCGCCGCGATAGTCGTGAACGGATAGTTGGCTATCTCGACCGGTGCCATTGTCGCCGCACCGAAGAATGTCGATTTACCTACGTTCGGTTTCCCTACGATTCCGATCTGCATGTGATCGTCGGGGATTATGGATTGCTACTAATTTATCGTTACTGGGAGAGGGCTCCGATAATCGTATGTTGAACACGTTTCTGAAGGTGGGGTTTAACTACTATCATTTGGATTCGTCAGGCCATGCGCATTACTATAGTGGGTTGCGGCTCCATAGGCAGGACGCTGGCCATGGCCGCTGACCGCATGGAAGAGGTCAAGAGGATCTACCTCATCGACATCAAGAAGGAGAAGGCGGAGCAGCTAGCGACCCAGCTCAACAAGGCGATAGTGGTCGAATCCGTCGAGGATGAACTGTATCACTGCGACCTTGTGGTGGAGGCGGCCACACAGGAAGCTGCCAAGGATGTACTTCTCAAGACATCATCACGTGGTGTCGACATCATGCTGACGTCCGTCGGTGCACTTGTGGAGGATGACTTCAGGGCCACCGTTTTCGATAAGGCGAAGAACTGTGACGCACGCATCTACATCCCATCT
>JAFSYZ010000295.1 GCA_017455785.1 Candidatus Methanomethylophilaceae archaeon | reverse complement strand
TAAATGCGAAAGACATGGCCAAAGTATTTTAAAAACGTAGGTCAAGTACTTCTCATGAACAAATCGGACATACTGATTATCGTATGTATCGCTGCAGTCCTGATGATGGCAGTAGCATTTTTTGTTGTGCCCGCACCGAACAACGGCAATGTGGACCATGGCGATCTGACCATACTGGATTCTGACGAGAACATAGTCCAAGGACTTACATTGACGTATCATATCAAAGACTCGAACGGCAGAGGCCATGCCTATGCCAAGACAGTCGTAACTGAAGTGATCGGGGACGATGTCAAGTTCATAAATACATACAAGGGCGAATGGAACAACGAATCCGATATCGAATTGAGCAGTTTCAGCAGATCGGCATTCCCGTTCGACTATACGGACAGTTCCGAGATTCCGGAGGGCGTGACTGTAAAGGCAGAAGGGGACAGATACAGGATCAACGGGGTATTCACAGAAAAGTTCGAGCCTGATTACAAGAAATACACCTTCAGAAACCTCATTATCACATTGGACGGCACAGATACTGTGAAATCGGTTTCTGGACAGGTTATTGATGAATACACCTTTACAATAGACGATGAGGACTACGAAATCATCACGGACACCTACACTTACAAGACAAAGGATTCTGAACTGTATGCGGATTGGGACTTCGAGGGTTCGGCCCATTACGTTGTTACAAAAGACGACTTCTTCGATGAGAGCGTCATCTATCCGTTTTCACCGGATGAATTCGAAGGAGCGACCATTACTGAATCTACTGAGAAACTCGGAAATCTGGATATCAAAGTGTACACGGTGAACGGTGAAGTCCGTACCGGAGAGTTGACAGAGAAATATGAGGACTACAAACTGTATGTGTACGAAGGATACATCATATCTGTATCGGGAAAGATCGACGGTGACGATTGGAGAAGCGACATAACGGTGAAGATAAACAATTGAACAAACCTGAGCTCCAAGGGGGCTGGATCGATATGGATCTCCGCAAGTGCGTGTGTACCTATGGTCAACGCCTCATCGATGCGGAGATCCCTATCTCATTGATCGGAAAGATCATAGATCGGGCATCGGTTCCTTTCCCAGGATCATGTCCAGCCCCACCAGAAGAATGCTGTTTTCCATCGAATAATCTATAAGGTCCTTTGTGAACCCGGATGGGGATATTATCATCTTTCTGCTGTACCTCTTCGCTTTCAGACATTCAATGGAGGAATCCAATTCGTTCAAGGCCTCGAACCCTACAGGATTGTTCTTGAATTTGCACTCAACAGCCAGATTCACGAGATTGTTTCCTACCATGATCTCTGCAGCGATATCGATGTCGCACTTGATTGTGAGTGGTTTGTTGTTATCATCCAATATCGCATTATCGAATTCATCGACCTCGTTTTTCGACCCCCACCATTTTCCTATGGATCTTACAGGATATGATCTGGTGATCAGGTCCATGCAGAATTGTTCGAACATGAATCCGCGTGAGGTGGATATCAGATTGTTCAATGCTTTGTACTTCTCTGTCCCATCTGCATTACTAAAGACATCGTTTCTCTTGACCAGATAGCAGAACGAGAGCATATAATCTGAAATACTGTATTGTACCGGTATCTTAGGCGAACCCCACATGGGGTTATTCTCACGTATCATCCCCAATGTTTTCAGACTATTGATGTAACCCGAGCATGCATTTCGATCGATTCCGGTTTTCGAAACAATCGTCTTTATGGTGGTGCTCCTCCCTGTGATGGAATCAAGCATCGATATGACATCATCCGCATGATCGATCTCTCTTCTGATCATATCTTCGCCCTCACTCCTGAACAGGGCGTGCGGCCCGAGTATCATCCTCTCTACGTATTCTTGGAAACTGTCGAATTTCGGAACTGCATGATACATTGGGGTTCCGCCGATAGCCATGTAAAGTTTCAACTGATCTATATCTGAAAGATCCTTATGAAATTCCGTGCATTCTTCGAGGGACATCTGGTGAAGCCACAGAGGCCTTGTGCGTCCATATAGAGGACGCGAATAATCGGTCGTCTCGTATTCCATTGTCCTTATGGATGATCCCGAAATTATCAATTTGGAGTCATCCAATTGCATATCGATGAAATATTGTGTTTGGGCTGCGAAGGATTCGTCGCATTTTACCATATATGGGAATTCATCAAAAACGACGATGACCTTGCGTCCTTTTATGTACTCAGCAAGGTCCCAGAAGAAGTCCATAGTGGACCTATACTCTTTCTTGGTTCCGATCACGGAACTCATGACCCTTCCCATCAATTCCAGATTCTTGTCGAGATTGGAATCGAGGAATTCGATTTTGAAGTTCTCTTTATTTTTTATGAACTCATTGATCAACGCAGACTTTCCTATTTGTTTGCGCCCGATTATCGCATAGGCTTTGATTCGTGAGTTTTTATAAAATTCCTCCAAAACTGATAGTTCCTTTTCTCTCCCGACAAAATCCTTCATAAAGGTATGAAGGGTTTGTGGTATTTAAATTGAGACATATTTGCTGGAAAAAAATGCAAGTAATAATATTTGCATAATTTTACAGCAAATATGTGGGAATGCTTGATTGCAATAAATTTACCATATAACTTAGCGTTCGTCAGCAAAACAACGGATCACATCCAGAATCTCCTTAAGGGTTTTCTCGATATTATCCAATCTTCTTTCAACATCGTTCGCAGGTTCCGGACGGGGGTAGATCTCAGTGTATGGGGCCAGCATGACATTTTCTTTGCCGTCGATTTTGTCCCAACCCATCACTATGAAGGATGATTCCAAGTTACCTCTTCTATCGTAATGATCCGTGTAAATTCCTTTTCATCATCCTCTATTTCGTCCGTGTCAAAAGCATACGTTTCAGGATATACATCCCCACATAGAAGTCCCCATCATCCATCCCCAGAATGGATGACAACCATTCCTCGATCTCATCAGCATAGGGCGCATGGTTTTTCTCAAATGTTATAATGAATGTATCGCCTGTATCGAATATCCTCTCTGGACGGTGGAGCAGGTAATTTTCCCATTGCTCGGTTACCCAATAGTTGAAAAGACGGCTGTATACCTCCTTCTTAACCTAGATTACTTTGAACGTGTAGAATGACATTGTGATTTCTCTGATTTTCTTTCCTTTACGACCTTATCGAGAACAATGCTGCGAGGATTAGAAAAAGAAACTTTCTAGGTCGAATTGGATAGTGATGGCGCCGAGAGAGAGATTCGAACTCCCGAGGTTCGCACCAGTGGTTTTCGAGACCACCGCCATACCGGGCTTGGCTATCTCGGCTTGGTTCGGTCCAATGGTTCAATATATTAAAAAGATTTGTCGCAAAGCATGAGATTCTGCGAACGCTGCGGATGCGAACTCACTGATGGGACGACACACTGTCCCGAATGCGGAAGGCCGCTGTTCACGGAACCGATCATAAACACCGACAAGAGGAACGGTAAAGGATGGATCGCACTGATGCTGTCCATGTTATGCGCTGCGGTGCTGACCTTCTTCCTCACATACTACTATCACTTCTACTTCATGGCGTTCTTCCTGCCCATATTCTTCTTCAGCAGGGGAAGGAGCGACAGGACCGTAGTAGACTACATACTCATGGGTGCGTTCGTTGGATTGCTGATTGGATACATCATCGGTATGTTCGCACTCTATGTGCGCTTCTGATGTCGATAGCAATAATCCATAAATGCTCATTCTTTGACTGCCGACCTGGTATGGACATGTCCGTCAGATACAGAATGACCATGATCGCCGCCCTAGCTCTTATGTTGACACTATCATTCGCAATGCAGTCCGTATCACAGGATTCGTGCGCAGATTCCGGCATATGCGGAGAAGGCATAACGTACGATCTGACGGACGGAACACTGACCATCACATACGTAGAAGGTACAGGTGTGATGGATGACTATTCGAACGATTCGCCGTGGTTCGAGGACAGGGGAAGCATCACATCCATCGATGCTTCGAGCAGAGGATAGTTAGATAAGGCAGCAACGCATTCCCACTACAGGTGCCGAACATGCTGCCGATCACCGAACAGGAAAGACGTATGTCCATGAGGATAACCGATTATGACATCCTCAGACAGAGGGTTGTCGATATCGTCAAAGGACACGATCCGAATCCCAGGATCTGGCTGGATACCGGGTGCGGATGTGGAGGGTCAGCAAGATATCCCGTGCAGATGTTCAAGGAGACACAGTTCGTTCTCGCCGATCCGTCCGAGGACAACATCAGGGCTGCGAAGGAGACGATGCAAGGTGAGCAAAGATGCCTTTACGTCACCAATCCCACGCATAAACTGAACATGGGCGACAACACCATAGATGTCATCACCGCAATAATGTCGCACCACTACTACAAGGACATGGAAGAGAAGGCATCCGCCACCGCCAACTGCTACAGGATGCTCAAAGGACACGGGATATACATCGCTACGGAACATGTCAGATACGAAAGGGATCAGGAGTACATGGACGAACAATGGGCCGGATATATGAGATTTAAAGCGTTACCGGAGGAGATGGTGCAGGAGATGCTCTCCCGCAGATTCGACGAGTACTTCCCGTTGACCGAGGACGAGATGATCTCACATATAAAGGATGCGGGTTTCACCAAGGTCAACGTCTTCTGGAGGACCTGTTCCGACATCGGCATAGTGGCAATCAAGTGATATCAGGCACCCCGACGGCCTGATGATGCGCTAACTATATGAACGATGTAAAACTACTTTATCTGCAATACTCACCGTTGCAGGAAAGACGAATGACGGCAACTGTCAAGAGAGCTATTATCAGCGTTTCCGACAAGAACGGTATAGTCGACTTCGCCAAGGAACTCGCGGCCCTTGGTATCGAGATCATATCGACCGGCGGAACGTACAGACTTCTGAAAGAGAACGGATTGGATGTGAAAGAGGTTTCGGACGTCACCGGATTCCCGGAGATGCTGGACGGACGTGTCAAGACGCTCCACCCCAAGGTACACGCGGGTATCCTGGCGAGGAGGGACGTCCCCGAACACATGGACGCGATCAAGGAGAAGGGCATCGGCACCATCGATATGGTGGTCATCAACCTGTACCCGTTCAAGCAGACCGTTCTGAAGGAAGGTTCGACATTGGAGGACATCGTGGAGAACATAGACATCGGCGGACCCAGCATGATCCGTGCGGCCGCGAAGAACTATCTCTCCGTAGCAGTGGTCACATCCCCGACACAGTACGCCCCCATCCTGGAGCAGCTGAAGGCCAACGGAAAGCTGGATGATGCTCTCCTGTCGAGGCTCATGTCGGAAGCATTCATAACCACGGCCAACTACGATTCGATGATCGCTGCACAGATGAACGCGAGATTCGGAACGGACTTCCCTGCATCTTACCCCATACCGATGGAGAAGGTCCAGGACCT
>JAFSYZ010000294.1 GCA_017455785.1 Candidatus Methanomethylophilaceae archaeon | reverse complement strand
TATAGCTTTGTTGCCGTAAGTGCCTGAAACATTCATAAACGTACCCAGATGAATTGTAGATGGGAATTATGACCGATACTTTCACTCCTCCTTTATCCTTCACCCTCTCCGGCCATTTTCTATCAGACTTCATATCCAATAAATAATCAAAATAAGCGCCTACTGGGTAACCGTGTGCACCCGCTCTTTCCTCCAGCGGCGGAGGGACCATATAATTCTCTCCAAACAAGGACAATAGATACTTCTCCCAATCCATCGGAATCGGCATCACAGTGTCTTCGAACTTGTGAAACAACGGTTCATTGAAATCCTTCAGTTCGAAGATCTCATTGGTGAATTTCGGAACAAAATGAGCAATCTTCTGGTGATCCGATTTTATCACCATGAGTGCCAACTTCTCGAATATCCTTGGCACCTTGTAGAATGACTTGTATATCGCCATGCTCCTCGTGTGTTCCAGCATATACGTGGTGATGTAACTCATCGCGGCCATCAGATTGAAGAACTTCTGTCTGGCCCATCCATCGGGATAAGGATGGAACAGGAACAGATCGAGGAAGATCACCTTCTGGTTCTTCAGATCGTTCTCGAAATCCTTCGTCTTCAACATCACATGGGGATGACAATCCGCCCTGGAGTGGTGATAATAATACTTCTCCTGATCCAACTCCGTATTCAGCAACTCGGTGATATACGGCATATCGTCTGAAAAAACGATAAGATCGATATCATTGTCCCAAGGAATGAAACCGTCATGTCTGATGGCCCCCAATTCCGTTCCATACATGCCGAAATATTTGATACCGTGATCATCAAAGACCTTGGCCACATCCTTGTACATCTGCAGCAGGCCTTTCTGTTCATCGTTCATGGTGCCACCTCGGGATCTTGTTATTGATGATCATCCTGCGTATTATGAACAGAGGCAATATGCAGAACAATATGATCTTTTGAAGATTGGTCCCTATACTGCAGAAGATGTCAACGATGGACATGCCGAAGAATACCCCTGTATTCAAGAAGTCGAAAATCGCTAATACCGTCTCCGTCGACATCACACCGGTGTATGCGACCAGAGAATTCAACATGACCACATTGGTGTTAAGCATGAACGTCAATATAACACCAGCTATCGCCAGCACCGTCCAAATGTACTTGTAATGTTGATCCACGACCATTATGCAATAGACCAGGAAAGGCATCAGTGTCACCACATACTGCATATTGGTGAACAACAGCATGCATACGCACAGGATCACCATGCTGTACTCCATCACCCTGTCATCCAGGTTACCGCTGGCAGTGAGCATGTGTCTCACAACGAACAATGTTACGAGACCAGCGAATGCAACCGATACCAATGCCAAAATTATGGATACTATACCATAAGATATCGTTTCAGAGATACGGTCGGTGAAGAATGCAAGACTCCTGTCAAGCGTACCTTCCATGATCTGAGGGAAGAATATCACGAATGAGGCGACCAAGAAACCGGCCAATGACAAGGCCATCCTCTTCAAGGCGATCCTCCCCTCACCATCCACTTTGATATAGATGTAACTCAACAGTACCAGGACTATCGCCAACGGGAAGAATTTCACCCATACCGCGAATGAATAGCATATACCTGCCAAGAAATACCGGTCCTTCCTCATCAGCATTATCGTCACAACGGTGAACATCGCCGAGATGGTATCCGGCATCACTATGACCGATGATGAACCGATCACATGCGGACATATGAACACCAAAAGGAATGCGATGATCGCCTTCTTCTCATCACCTGTCCTGTCCTTCACCAGATGGTATACGGTTATCGACAGGATGAGGTCACTGACCCACAGGATGACCTTCAGCAGGAACAGGAAAACGATGGATGCTGCCATGTCGGTATATGAATACTGATCCACCGCATAATATGATATGAGATCGTAACAGATGACGGAAAGATCGCCTATGTCCAATATTGAATTCTGGATGCCAGCAACGAATCCCAATATGTATCCCCATATCGGCGTATAATAATAGCCTTCCATCATGTAAAGACCGTTACCAGATTCGATGTTCCTTACTACCAATACCCAGAAATTCGAATCGATCTCCAATGAGAACGGGATGAATAACAACCTTATCAATAATCCAAGGACGATGGCAACGCACAAACCGTTGGTGGTCAATTCCTTAAACCTCATTGAAAGATCAGACATCGAAGGCCCTCCCGTATACCGGATAGATGCTTCCTATGCAGAGGTAGAGCCTGTCCCCGCTGATGGATTCGAAAGAACCGTTAATCGTGCTCCTCGTGACCCTTCCCTCGTATTGATCGATGATTGTGCTCTTGTAACAGATTCCCGAAGCCAGAATCTGTGACAGATCCTCTATCTGCTCTATCCTGAAACTTCCGGCCGTCTGAACGACCATGCCCTCTCCGTATCTCACCAAGGTGATGGCTGCTATGCTGCCGTTCATGCTTCCCATCGAAAGATGTTCACGTACTATCGCCGACGAATCCGCACCCAAAAATAACTGATGATCCGCAAGGCATAATGCCTTCGTATAGTTCTTTTCGACCGTATCTGGATGCAATCCACCGTTCAGATTGATGCAATTCGCCCCGAAGAACAGCTCCTGACTGTTGTTGACGAACATCAATTCACCGTTATTGTAGTACAAGGAACCGGGGACCGAATCCGCCCAATACAGGGATCCGCCGTTCCCGATCCAGACCATCAAGGGATCCATCGCACTGCCCGTATAGATCTCTCCAGGCAGTGCATATGATATCGACAGTATCCCACATCCCTTGGGATTGGCTTTGGTCTCTTCCAGAAATTCTATAAGTCCTTTGGAATCACATATCACGGTGTTGTCGAACGACCTCAATTTAAGGGACCTCTGCATCTGATCGGCATAATATGCCGCCTCCATGTATCCTATAGGGGTCAGATTGCGGGCCGCATCCAGGTTCTTCTCGTAATTCTCATCGACGTATATCGCCAGTCTCTCCAATCCCTTGAAACCGCCGTTATCCATCAGGACGGCACGATAATCATTGGTCCCTGATGATGATATGGAATAATTAACCGATGCTCCGTTCCTGACCGCATCGGAATCATATCTGTTCACACCTGAAGAATAGGTCAGGACTTCGCCGATCAATATCATCGCTATGAATACAATGACGACAATCGAGATCCATTTCTTGTCCATCGAACATCACTCAACAGGGTTGGATTAGGGCAATTTCCGCTGCCACAGCGTCCTGTCGACAGCCACAATCATACGATATTGTGTAGTGATAATAACGTTTCTATGGATTCGCTGTCCACGGCGGACTATTATTAATATAGGACGTATATCCGAAGGTTAGATTGGATATGACCGAAAAGGAATCCGAGAAGAAATTCTTCAGTAAGGTATCCCTCAACATGGTGACCAACATCACCCGTGTCGCCGTCATGGCACTAGTCGGATTCCTGATGGTCCCGTACTACATCGACCAGTTCGGTCTGGCGACCTATGCCATCCTCCCTCTGGCGACATCCATCACCACCTATGTCCTTCTCGCATCGGATTCGCTGGCGGAATCATTCACGAGATTCCTGATACTGGCCATACATAAGGATGACAGGGATGAGATCACAAGGACATATTCGACGGCAGTCATCGGTATGGTGAGACTGTTCCTCATACTCTTGCCGATAAGTATCATAATATCGCTCCTCTCACCGTACCTATTCAACATCGGTGATGACAGCCACTTTGAAGTCCAGATGATGTTCTTCCTGATCCTGGTCGCATCGTTGCTCGTGTCGTCCTCGAGTTGCCTTGACAGCGTCTACATGGCCCACAACTACCTGTACAGACTGTACTCGATAAGGATCGTGCACTGTCTTGCCCAGGTGGCATTCATCATATTGTTCTTCATCTGGTTCGGACCGTCCCTCACATTGTTGGGTCTGTCCTACCTCCTCGCTGCGGTATTACTGATACTCTGGCTCATAATCGGTGTCAAGAGGATCGATCCCGAAATCAATGTCAATCACAGAGTATTCGACAAGAGACTGCTGAAAGAGATGTACGACCTCGGTATCTGGGGTGTCGTCATAAGACTCGGTTACATCCTCTTCATACAGACCTCACAGATCGTCGTGAACATCTGTCTTGGATCCGAGATACAGGGGGAGTTCTCCATCGCCGTCAATGTCATCTCGATGATCTCGACGACATGCACCGCATTGGTGGCCGTCGGCGTCCCTCTGTTGTACGTCCATTACAACAACAAGGACAGGAACATGCTCATCAAGACGTTGGGGTTGTTCACCAAATTCGTGGGTCTGATCCTGGCATTCCCCATAGCATATCTGTTCATATTCGCACCTCAGGTGTTGACGGCATGGTTGGGAACCACATACAACGATCTCGTGACCATGCTGATGATCATGATGCCCATATGCGTTGTCAAATGCAGCATGGACATCCTCCCATCCGTCGCCATCATGTACAAGAATGTCAAGAATATCGCAATCGGGACCATAGGATTCGG
>JAFSYZ010000293.1 GCA_017455785.1 Candidatus Methanomethylophilaceae archaeon | reverse complement strand
GGGACCTCTGATACCGTTGTTCCGTTCCTGAATTTGTGCTCGTTGATTATTGTCAGAAGTGTATTCAGGATGGCCGGACTGGATTTCCAGATCTCATCCAGGAATGCAAGGTCCGCATCGGGGAGGAAACCCTGTATCATGCGTTTGTAATTGTCGTTACGCAGTTCGGAGATGCTGATCGGTCCGAAGACCTCCTCGGGTGTGGAGAACCTCTGCATCAGATATTCGAAGTAGCGGATGTCCTCGAAAGCCGATGCTATTCTCGATGCGATCAGCGATTTGGCGGTCCCTGGTGGTCCGTAGAGGAAAACGGAGTGTCCTGAGAGTATCGACAGCAGTGCCATTGAAACCGTCTCCTCCCTTTCTATCAAGCCATCGTTAAGGCATTCAAGAATCCCGTTTATCCTCTGCACATCCATCTCCGCTCACTCCATAGCGCCTGCTGTTAACAGTCTGTTTTATGGTCTTTCGATATAAACTATTGATGGAGGGGTGACCGAACGGTGACACCGAAGATTATAATCTGGCTATGTTGTATTTCAGTCGGATGGTGATATCGTGTATCCTGTATCCTTCAGTATTGTCAAGGCCCTTTGGAAGTCCTTTTCCTTGATCAGGATGTAGTCGGTATCGAACGTGGATACGGTGAAGATACCTATGCCGTTGTCTGCCATGAGCGTAGATACCTTTGACAGGATACCTATGAGGGAGAAGTCCAACTGCCCTGTGAATCTGAACATGTTCCAGCCGTCGTCCCTCTCGATTGTTCTGACGGGGACACCCTCCTCGGGACAGACCAATGATATCTCGGAATCGGTCTTTCCTATGAAGGAATAATCGGAGTGAAGATCGATGCCATCGATGGAATCTACCTTGCAGACGGAGAATCTCCCCTTGATTACCTCGACCTCCATGTTCATTTCTTCCTTCTCCTTTCCGGTACTACGAGGTCCAACTCCTTCAATCTTTCAATGGAATCCTTGTTGCCTTTGGCAGCAGCCTCATTGTACATCATGATGGCATCGTCCCTTCTCTCGTCTTCGATGAGTCTCCCGTATCTGTACAGAGCGCGGGAGTACTTCGCATCGGCCGACATCCTCAGGTATCTCATGCCTTTCTCCTCGTCCTTCCTGATGTCGAGGTAGATCTCGCACAGGCGGTACAATGCACGAGGAGATCCGGATGCTATGAACCATCCCTCCGCCTCGTCAATGTTGACATCGGTGCCCTTCCCCCAGAGGTAATGTTCACCCAGATTGGTCATACCCCTCTGATACCCTCCTTCTGCGGATTTGAGATACCAGCCGAATGCTTTCTCATAGTCGAGATCGACACCGTTGCCGTGGTCGTACATCACGCCTATGTTGCACATGGCACGTGGATTCCCTGCTTCAGCGGCCATGATGTACAGTTCGGCACCTTTCTCCTTGTTCTTTTCAGTATTCAGACCGATGGCGTTGCAGTATGCCAGGTTCCTTGTGCCAGAATCATTCCCAAGTGAATGGGCCTTCTCGAATAGTCTGATGGAATCCTTCCTTTCCTCCTCGTTACCGTCGGCGTAGATGATCCCGAGATAGACCATGGAATCGGTGCATCCGGAATCTACATTCTCCTTCAGCAGTGCGATCGCCTCGTCCCTCTTGCCTTCATCGAAGCATGCTTTCGCTTTCAGGAACCTTTCCGCGATATCCTTGTCATCAGAATTGGAATGGGACGGTACATCCATCATGAGCGGTGGATTCATCTTCGGACGGATAAAAGTTGGTAATTATCCTATGAGGATACGATGAGCATTCCGCAATGTCAATTCCATGACTTCATTCGCTTCTATACCGATCGGTTGTCCGATCCATTCGGCTAGATCATGTATCGAGACATCCTTTTTTCCACTGGGATGATCGGTCTCCATCAGGATGCGGTCGATCGGTATGGACCTTAGGATACGGGATACCTTCTCCGCAGGTCTGGAGAACAGTCTAGGGGATATCGAGAAGAAGCATCCGCATCTCACGAATGGTTCGATGTAACCTTCCGGACTGCTGTATGAGTGGAGTATGCATCTCATCTTCCTTTTCCTCAGTTCCCTGAGGACGTGCTCCTCCGTCCCCACCATGTGTATGGATACT
>JAFSYZ010000292.1 GCA_017455785.1 Candidatus Methanomethylophilaceae archaeon | reverse complement strand
TCTGAGATTGGAGAATCAGCTGTGCTTCCCTCTCTACGCCTGTTCCAAGGAGATCACAAGGAGATACAGACCGTTCCTGGATGAACTGGGGTTGACATACACGCAATACATCGCTATGCTGGCACTCTGGGAATACGGGGAGATGACGGTAAAGGGATTGGGTGATGCTGTATTCCTTGATTCCGGAACACTGACGCCCCTTTTGAAGAAACTCGAGGATAAGGGGTACATCGAACGCCGTCGTGACAGCAACGACGAGAGGAATGTCCTGGTCTCGGTCACGGATAAAGGGATGGAACTCAGGGACAGGGCAAGCCATGTCCCGGAATCGGTCGGTTCCTGTATCCCATTGGAGCCATCCGATGCGGCAGAATTGTACAGGATCCTGCATAAACTGATGACGGATTTCGGACTCTGAGTTACTCAGACTAGTATTATGCCTATCACGGTGACCAGTATCACCGTTCCGACTACATCCATCACCGATGATGTGATCGGGATGCAATGGTCATCGGGATCGAGGTTGAACTTGGTGGCGGCTATCGCAACATAGTACGACAGGATGTTGATGACCGTCGTCGTGAGCATTCCCGCGATGAGGACTATCGCGATCACAGTGACATACGCCAGGGAATCGGGCTGTACACCGAACGCGGCACTTCCGATCATGATGAAAGTCACCGCAGCCAGGATGTAGATGAGCATGAAGTTCTCGTAGGCCCCCTTCTGAGGTAACGGGGTCGGATCCAATGTACCGAGGTGGAGCATTGAGCTCAGCCTTGACGTCAGCATCCCCGACAGGGCGTTACCCTCATTGAGGAATGCAGGCAGCAGCACAAGTATAACGGCGTACTGAACCAACGAATCGGTCTCGTTCTGGATGACGACACCGGCGAGTATCTCGAACAGCATGCACACCAGAAGGACCGGAGTGGACTGCCTGAGGATCCTCTTCGCCTCGTTCATTCTCTTTCTCCTTCTGTTCTTCCTCAGGAGGATGGAGACCATGACGTAGATCGAGACAACGGTCAGAATGATACATACGGCATATATGATCCAGTCATCTGCAATCGCTTCCTGCATCAGGGTGGCGACGAATATCATCGGGACCGTTGCGATATCACCTGCCGCAGCGATCAAAGGTGCTGTGATGTTATCGACGTCCCAATCCCTCTTGAATCCGACGTATGCGATGATGATGTTGAAGATCACCACGATCGCACCTGCCAATATCCCTCCCACCAATGATATGAAGACGAACCTGAACGGATCGATGGTGGGTCCGAAGAACACGACGGTGACGACCCATCCCACCACACCCATGATTATGGACAGGCTCAGGGTAAGTGCCAGTGCCGCCTCCACGTTGGACCTTAGCACCGAATTCTTCTTGAAGGTCATCTTGAAGGTACCCATGTGCATCGAGGTACCGAGACGGCTCCCCATGGAACCGAAGATGTTACCGCGCATCCCTATGGCGCAGTAGATGAGGATCATCATACCCGTGATGGTAAGGAGATAATCCTCCATGGTCGTGAGGAATATACCGGCGATGAGGTCCGCTATGGCGGCGATGACCAAGGCTGCGAGGCCCATTACGAGTGCCGACTTGTTACGAATGAAGAAACCATCGGCTCTCTTTTCCCTCGCCATATAAAAAAATCACCTCATGACATCGTTTATTCCTGATTGCGTGAGCGCGCACATACTATAAAAGGAGGGTAGTCCGTCGATACTAATCATCTTAAATATGACCAGTAAGATAGAGAATTGTTGGATTAGCTATGCAGACAATATCGTCTACCGTTTCCGATGACGACCCCGACGGCAGTCATAGTCGTCTGTTTTCGTATGGGGGTACACTATGAGTGAATCCTCCGGTGAGTATCTGGACCTTGATGAGATCGATATGACCGTCCAGGAACTGCTGACAGAGATGAAGGACAAGTCTGAGGTCATCGTCGACCTGGCTTACGCGTCATTGATGTACAACAGCAGGGACATGGCCGACAAGGTCGAGGAGCTCAAGAACGAGATAGAGGACCTGAAATACGCTATGCGTGTCAAGGTCATGATGGCGGCGAGGACGAAGGAGGATGCGAAGCAGTTGTCCGGTATCCTGCAGATCGCTTCGGCGGCTGACAGGATATCAAGGTCCGCAGCGGATATCGTCAAACTTTTGGATATCCCTGTGGAGAATAGACCGTACATCGCGAACATCATCAACGAGTCGGATGAGAAGTTCCGTATCACACGCATATCGCCGAAATCAGAGATGGTCGGCCATACCATAGGCGAACTGGCCGTGGAGGCATGTACCGGAACGAGGATCATCGCGTTGAAGAACCGTCACGGATGGACGTACGACCCAGATGACGATGCCAAACTGCGTGCCGGTGACGATATAATCGTCCGCGGTTCCGACGGAGGATTCGAACGTCTCCAGAGGTTCGCTGCAGGTCTTGAACCATGGGAGTTCCCGGAGGTGGATGAAGATGATGAGTAAGATCGAGGCTATGCTCCTCGAACTGAAGGACACATCGGAGTTCATGGTGGATCTCGCATATTCATCATTATTGTACAACAACACGGAGATCGCAGAGGAGGTCATCTTCCTCGAAGGGAGGATGGACGAGCTCGGTGCCGATATCCATGAAGCGATAGTCGACTTCGGAAAGGAGAAGCCCGACGAGATCACCAAGATCTCTGTAATCATCAGACTGCAGATGGCAGCGGAAGAGATCGCCAATGCGGCGGCATCCATCGCCGATGTCGTCCTCAGAGGATTGGGTGAGCACCCTGTCATACAGATGAGCATCCAGGAATCCGAGGTGACCATAGAGAAGGCCACCGTTTCCGATGATTCCATCCTCGTCGGTAAG
>JAFSYZ010000291.1 GCA_017455785.1 Candidatus Methanomethylophilaceae archaeon | reverse complement strand
GTCATCCATGATGTCAATCCAATCAAGATTGACAATGTGCATTCAGAACAGAATAAGTGCATCCAGTTGGCGGATTATGTGGCTGGTGCCTCTAGAGCGAAATATGAACGTTCAGATGACACACTGGACATAATTTTGGAAAAGGTATCCGTTGCCCGCAGGATCTAATGGCCACCACAATGGCAACCTATCCTACGGGTCTTATCAGAACAATGAACTATTATCTATGCAATATATAAACATCTCCTTTTTCGAGCGGATGATTACATAAGGTTTCTGTACACAATATAAAACCGCGCACTAGATGTATTATTGAATCAGCGGTAATTATTGTTCTTCACGGAGTTGGATGGGTTCAGCGGAAAGATCTCCCCCGAAAACGGCAATCCGCGATTATAAATACCTGCAGACCGACAGCCGTTTCATGCTGGTAGATTTCGATTCGATAGATGAAGTGCGCATCGACGGCATGAACGGCGGCGAAGGCTCCGTATATGCCAAAATGGACATGGGTCCCGAGGGGAGATTCATTCTCTGCAGGATAGCACCCGGAGCTTCAATAGGTTCCCACATACAGAAAGGCAGTGTGGACATCAATTACGTTGTGTCCGGCATCGGCCATGCGGTATGCAACGGCATAACGGAACAGCTGAAACCCGGCGTGTGCCACGTCTGCCCTCCTGGCGGCGAGCATTCCATCATCAACGACAGCGATTCGGATCTTGTCCTTTTCACCGCGGTGCGTTACCTGGAATGATTACTCCACGTCGATCCTGAAGTATCCGATAAGAGAGACTCCTTCAGGATCTATACGGAAGTTGGCTTGCCATGTCTCCACACCTTTGGAGACGCATTCTTCGACCGTTGCCTTGACCTGCTCGTAATTGGTGCTTCTTTCCACCACTCTGAATCCTGGGTTGTCGTAAAGGAAAACGATGAGCATAACGGCCCTCTGATGTGATTCCAGACTGGATGCCAGCTCCTTCATGTGCCTGGTCATCCTGTCAGTGGACGAGAACGGCGTCACCTTCTTGGTCTTCACATAATCCGGTATATCCACCTGAAGATGCTGGAGCGGAGTCTTGACCTCCAGATAGCAATCGCCGACCAGGAAATCGAGTTTGGATTCTCCCAGGAAGACTTCCCTTCTGACCTCCGTCCCTTCCACCATATCAGGGAACCCTCCGTTACGGAGATAACGTTCGACATATCTGTTGGAGGCATTCTGGTTTATGCCAATCCATTTTTTGGGGAAATCTTCCGGACGGTCAAGGGATACTGCTTCCACTGTGTATCTCGTCTTCCTTTCGGGGCTGGAACTCGGGGACAGAAGACACGGTCTGCCTGCGAGATCGATGTTCCCTACCCTTCCCGTTGTAGGGCAGTGGCACTGGACAGCAAGACCGTCGACAGAGACGGTCATTGTGAACTGGCTGTTCCTTTTGATTATGGTTCCCTCGGTGCATGGGATTTCGAACATAATCTTGTCGATCATTGTCACACTCTCGTTATTGATGTCTTTTTCAGACTCAGATACTGAGTTTCATAAAACCAAGTGTTATTTAAACAGCACCTTTTGGAAGATGGATGCTCGGTTCGAATTGCAGGATTTGAACCAAAGAAGAGCCAGCAATCAGAATTTTAGAGATAATGACAGTGGGCCCCCCCGAACTTGAAAACCGATAGGCCAGCATCGGAAAAATGAATTCAATGACCCTCTAAAACAGGGCATTGAATTGTTTCAAATCCAAATTATTCAATGGTTGTATCTGGCCTTACCGGTCATGTTCTCTATCGCGAATCTGTAGACGGTGACCCTTTCAGATGCCTCGTCGGCATATTGCGATCCCCTGACCATCATCTCCGGACAGTATTTCTCCGTGAGCAGCATCAGACCTTTTTTCTTATCTGTGCCCGAACAGATCTCCACCCTTCCTTTGAGAATCACGCTCTCGTATATCGTGCTGAACTTCTCCGGAAGGACCTCTGTCCTGCCGATGACCAAAAACGAGGCTCTCGGATTAGCCTCTATGTTGCTTCTCGTGTGTCCCTCTATCGCAGAATGGAACCAGATGCTATCGCCATCGAACACATAGCTGAGCGGTGTCCCGTGGGGATTATTGTCTTCGTCCGATGTCGAGAGTATACCATATTCTCCTCTCTTCAGTATCTCGCGGCAATCCTCCGTTCCGATGGAACGGTCCTTCCTTCTCATCTCTCTCATCCTATCACTTCTCGAACAGCAGTGAGGCCAGATGGACGGCGTTTGCACCGCCCAGCTGCAGCCCTTCCAGGCAATAGTGACAGTAGCATACCACCTTCTCATTTCCGAATTTGGAGCAGTAATGATTCATCATTCCTTTCTGCTCTTCCGGCGAATGTTCGGCGAACAATCCCCGGGCATTGTCGACGAACCTGTGCGGCGCCAGTTTAAGGTTTCTCGGCGGTGCAGGGCGGTACAGGGAGATGCCGCAGAATCTGTTCTTTCCCCTGTTATCGTCTTGTTCCTCAGCGGTCGCGTTCAGTTTTCTCAATATGGATCTGACCGCATCCTGTTCATTGAAACGGTCGAAGGACCTCCAGCAATCCTGTATGATCATCTTTTTTCCATCGAGATCGGGATAGTGGAAGTCCTTGTCATCGTCGATGAGTTCCCAGATTGAACGGATGTTCACATCGGGTCTCGTCTCTTCGATTATCGCCATGCAGTTGTGGCATATGGAGTAGACTGTATCTCCGGCGGACAGATCCATACTGTCGGGGAGGGACATCCATTCGTCCTGCAATTCGTCTGGCATGAGACTGCGGAAATGTTCCTCCTTGTACTTGTGAACACAGCATCTGACGATCGGTATCCCACGATTGTGTACGTATTCCAGTACTTTTTTGCTGAGATACGGGTGCTTGGATGTGAATACGCAGCTCGCGATATACCATTCTGCCATATGCCCACCTATGATTGGAGAAGTATATCTGATTTTAAAATGAATGGGATTCAAGATTCGTAGCTGATAATGTCGAAGGAAACGGATTATTGCGATATGGATAAATGACATGACCGTATCCTTATAACGGGTGCACTGTGACTGGTTTGATTGCGATAGACGAGTCTGGCGATCTAGGTTCTGCTGGAACTGAGTATTTCACCATTGCTGCAATAATAATGATGCGCCCTCGTAATTTGAAGAAGGCTGCTGACCTTATCCCGAATAAGGGATATGAAGTCAAATGGCATAATTCGGATTCTAAGACTAAATCTGAAATTATAAACGCATTGTCGGATCTTTCTTTCAAGATTGTTTGTTGTACTGTCAACAAGAACAATCCAGATGATCATAAACCGATCTATGGCAACGATCTATACGAAAGGACCTTGAAAGAGGTTATTGCAGATTCATTCAAGGTACTTCCTTGCAGAGACGTGAATATAATCATAGACAGTTGCAGTTTCATTGATACAGAGAAGATAAGAGAGATGGCATTCAAAGAGGCCGAGATTCAGGATGTGAATCCTAAGAAAATCTATAAGGCCGTATCTCAGCAGAATAAGTGCATACAACTTGCTGATTTCGTGGCCGGTGCAGTTAGAGCTGAATATGAATATTCGGATGAATTATTCAAACAATTGAGTAAGAAAGTATCCGTTGCCCGTAGGC
>JAFSYZ010000290.1 GCA_017455785.1 Candidatus Methanomethylophilaceae archaeon | reverse complement strand
CACTTTAATATCTCTCCCTCATTGCTGGCAAATACTGCCGTTGTAGCTCAGTAGGTAGAGCGTGTGACTGTTAATCACAAGGTCCACGGTTCGATCCCGTGCGACGGCGCCATACTTTCTTTTCTTCTACTATCGATCAAGATTTCAGAAATATCCACGGGGCCTTCCGGCCCCGGAAATGGTTTTACTGTTCGGTTTCCTTCTGCTTACTGAACAGTTTCGCATACTTACCGGTCATACCTGTCAGCAGTATGTCCGACTTGTACAGTTTGACGGTGAGGAAGACGATGACCACCGCGAATATGGCGACATATGCCAATCCTGCGTATACGAGTGCGTACTCATCGAACATCAGGTTCTGTATCACCATCATCGGATGCGTGAACGGAATGACAAACAACAATCCCTGGATCACAGGCGGCAGCGCAAAGTAGTTGGCGAACATGGTCACGAACATCGGGATGACCGCCAATGCGCTGACGGGCATGAGGTACATCTGAGCGGTCTTGTAGTTCTTCGCGAAAGCTCCCAACAACATACAGATGCCCAATGCGCACATGATCGTCAGGAACATCATTGCCGCGACGATCAGCCAATCCACGATTCCCAGAGATATGCCGAGATCATCCACTGTCAATCCACCCTTCGTGATGGACATGCCGTTGATGTAGAAGTACATACCAACCATGTAGAATGCGCACATGACCAATCCGGCTATGGCGGAACCTATCAGTTTACCAGTGACGATCGTGGTCCTGTTGATCGGTAATGTCAACAACGTCTCCAGCGTCTTGTTCTCCTTCTCGTTTCCGATAGAGGAGATGATGATGCTTCCGATCATGACTATCACCAACATTATTATGATCGGTACGAACGTGGTCTGACTGCTGATCGCTCCATAGACCTTGTCGGGCGTGACGTTTTCATGCAGCTGTCCCTTCAGATAGGTGTAGTTGCTGTAATAGCACGAAGACTCGATCGAAGATATCTGTATGGGTGTGAGCGTGGTGTTCTCCTCCAGGAGTTCGTTCATAACACTCCTGTTGATCACCGATACGGCTTCGGTACCGTATGCGGTGGAGAGTGAACTGAACACACCTGTGTCCTCCTGGGCGTAGAATACCTTGATCTCGGCCTTCTCCGTCTCCCAATTGGCGATATGGGTGTTGAAATCCTTGTCGATGTACAGGGCCGTACTGACCTTGTTGTTGATCATCGCATCGTACAGTGATTTCTCGAAATCCGCCTCGGATACATCGGAACTGATGTCCTTCAGATACTCCGAAGGATCCACCTGGTACACCTCCTCGTAGTAATACGCAAGGTATGTCAGAGCTGAATCGGCGTATCCTCCGGGCTCGTTGGTCATATCTATGTAACCCACAGGCTGGAGGCTGGTCTTCTCGGATATCTCGGAACCCATCATGGTCCCCAAGGCGATGAACATGATCATCACGACGATCACAGGCATCATGGAAGCGGGTGTGATGAGTTCCCTAAGCTCCTTCTTGATGAGATTCAACAGATGGTTCATTCCTTCACCGCCTTTACGAACACCTCTTCCAGATTGGAAGCGGAATACCTTTCCATGAGCTCTTTGGGGGTACCTTCAAGGACCACACGTCCGTCGTTTATCATCGCGACCCTCTCGCACAACAGCTCCACCTCGAACATGTTGTGCGATGAGATGATGATCGACACACCGCTTCTGGATATGTCGCGGATGATCTCCCTTACCTCGAATGCGTTGACCACATCCAATCCGGATGTGACCTCGTCCAGGATCGCAAGTTTCGGATTAGGCATGATGGCTCTCGAGATCAGCAGGCGGCGCATCATACCCTTACTGTAAGTGCTCACCTTGGAGTCTATTCTCTCACCGAGCTTGGAGATCTCTATACCCTTGGCGACCATTTCCTCCTGTTCCTTTCCGTCGGCAAAGAAGTTGGCCATGAAGTTGAGGTACTGCCTCCCTGTGAGGTCCTTATAAGCACCCGCATCCTCCGGCAGATAACTGATCATCTTCCTTACCTCTGACGATTCAGTCGTCACATCCTTCCCGTAGACCTTGATCTCACCCGATGATATGCTCAACAACGTGGATATCATCCTGAGGGTGGTGGTCTTCCCTGCCCCGTTGGGACCGATCAGACCGAAAATCTCGCCCTCCTTGACCGAGAACGACACACCTTTGACGGCCTCCCGTTCCCCGTACATCTTATGGACATCGTTGACCGATAGAGCTTCCATGAGTTCACCTGTACCTGATTATAGTCGAAGAAATGGGCATGCACCTATATTGGTTTGGCTATGATTGTCACTGTGACGGTGCCAGAGACACCGTTACGATAACTATTTATGGTCGATTTTTCTACTCGTCAGTATTATACCGGGCCTGTAGCTTAGTCTGGTGGAGCGTCTGGCTCATAACCTGACGGTCGTCGGTTCAAATCCGGCTAGGCCCACCATATCCTTATCAGAATGTGTCTGCGATGTTCATCTTAGTATGTCGGAGAAGACCTCACGCAGCACCTCCGCCACGCCCTCCGACCTCTCTTTCACGGACACCTTATCAGCGACGGCCTTCAGATCGTCCACGGAATTGGCGACGGCCACACCCATACCCGCCCATTCCACCATACTCATATCGTTGTAGTTGTCACCGAATGCGATCACCTCTTCTCTATCGATACCGAGATGCTCGCATACCAACTTCAGTCCGGATTCCTTGCCGACCCCTTTGGGCATGAATTCGATGACGGCAGAATTGGAACGCGTGATGAAGAGATTCGGGAATCTCTTCTCTACATCCTTTACGATAGCAGGGACCTTATCAGGATGTGCCAATATGACGATCTTAGGTGTCGGGAATATCTCACCCTCAAGAAAATCCATGATCTCCACAGATCTTGCATTAATGGTATCGATATCATACCTCAGACCCTCCTCGTATGTCTGTGCGTAGATACTCTCATTGTGGTAGATGACGACGTACAGATGCTCCTCGTTGCAGTATCTGACCACTTCCCTGATCTTGTCCACAGGGATATCGAATTCCGCCCTCTGACCATCCTCGAACACCACAACCGATCCGTTGTAGGATATGTATGAGATATCCTGTGTGAACGCCTTCGCTATGGACATCTGTGTAGGAGTCATCCTTCCGGATGAGATCACGATGTGGATACCGTTGTCGTGTAGGCGCTTCAGGATATCCGCGGTGTCCTTGGGCACCTTCTTCTCCTCGTCCAGGAGAGTATCGTCCAGGTCCATGGCGACGAGCTTGAACATAATGAAAAGAACGTGTGTCTGGTATTAATGATTGTCAGACACCCGAGGACTGATGTCGATCGTATTCCGATAAAAATGATATCCGTTGATCGTTCGGTGACCTCCTAGATTGTTTTATATAATTAGAAGGGGAACACCTTCCGTACACGTGAGTGTGCACTCTGCAAAGAGGTCGATAGGATGAACATGGAAGAACTTACACCCCATATAGAAGAATTGAAAAGGGTGCTCGGAGACAAAGCGAACGAAGCGATGATTATCGAGGAACTGGACACTTATCTGAACAAGTACCACCTCGATATCGAATCGGCCAAGAGAGGAATCATAAGGAAACTGGGCGGAGCAACGGTAGGATTCGTCACCGCTGCTTCGGTACAGAAGAAGATCGGCGAGCTGAACGGCACCGAACAGAACGTGGACATCGTCGCCAAGGTGATCTATGTCGAGAACAAGGAGATCACCGTCAAGGGCGTCCCTAAAAAGATAGTCTCCGGAATAATCGGGGACGACACGGGAAGCTCATCGTTCACCGTATGGAGGGGTGACGTACAGCTCAACAAAGGTGAGGTGTACAGGCTGAAGAACTGCTACACCAAGAAATGGAACGACAGGATCCAGGTCAACCTCGGTGACAAGGGAGTCGTAGAACTTGCCAGGGATGTCAAGATCGACATGCCCGAGAGGAACTACAGCATGTCATCCTCAGAGATGAAGATCGGCGAGATCAGGGAGGGTGTCGGCAACGTGACTGTGACCGGACGCATCCTGACGGCCGAGACTAAAACTGTCAATGTCAAAGGCGAACAGAAGACGGTGTTCTCAGGTATCATCGCTGATGACACAGGAAAGATACAGTACTCAGCATGGAACGACTTCCAGCTGAAGGCCGGGGAGACGATCTGCGCCAAGAACGCATACATCCGTGCGTGGAAGGGTATACCCCAGCTCAACCTCGGCGAGAGATGCGAGGTCAGCAGGGTGGATGATACATTCGATGAATCCGCGATCGGCGGAAGCAACGAGAAGACCGTCAGGGACATACTGAAGAACGGCGGCGGATTGGACATCACACTCAGGGGCGATGTCGTGGACATAAGGATGGGCAGCGGTCTCATCAAGAGGTGTCCGGAATGCAACCGTTCCATAATCAACGATCAATGCATGTCGCACGGAACGGTGACACCGATACCGGACCTTAGGATGAAGTTCGTTCTGGACGACGGTACCGGAAGCATCAGTGCGATACTGAACCGTGAGCTCACGGAGAAGATCACAGGAGTGACACTGAACATGGCGACGGAACTTGCGAAGGCACGCGGTGCCGAGTTCGTGGCCAAGGAAATTGCAGAGAGGATAATCGTGAAGCACGTCACCATCAGCGGAAACGTGATGAGCGATGACTACGGGCCCTCGATGATAGTGAAGGATGCTTCATTAGAGAATGTGGATGTAGAGAAGGAAGCCAGAGCTCTCTACAAGACAGTGGAGGCGGCACTATGATGGCCAGGGAAGCGGCATGGAGGGTGTTCGCAGGCGAACTCAACTCGTCCTCATTGGAGAGGAAGGGTAACGACGAGAAATCGCCTTCGTACCTTATCACACCCCTGGGCGCGATGATCAACAGGGTCATGGTGACCGGTGTCCTGACTGACAAGGAGAACAGGGGAACAGAGGACGATCCCATATGGAACGGAAGGATACAGGATGTGTCCGGCAGTTTCTACATCAATGTGGGTAAATTCCAGCCCGAAGCGGCAGCGACGATGGCGGACCTGGAAGCTCCAGAGTTCGTCGCCGTTATCGGTAAGGTGAGGACATACTCGCCTGACGAGACCAGGACGTTCGTATCCCTGCGTCCGGAGCGCATCGTAAAGATCGATGAAGCCACACGCAACCTCTGGGTCCTTGAGACGGCGAAAGCCACATGGGACAGGATCATCAGGATGAGGAACGCGATCGCGATATCAGATTCCGATGTCAACACACTCATCTCAAAAGGATACACCCAGCAGGAAGCAGAAGGTATACTCAGCGCACTTGACCACTACGGTGTACCATCATCGGAGAAGTACCTTAAACTGATCCAGGGTTCACTGAAGCTCCTGCTGCCTGATGACAACATCGACTTGGGCCTCCCGGAGGACGAGAGCGACCTGCCGGATGAGATCGACATCCCGTCACAGCCCACCGGAAACAGCGACAGTGCGGCGGACAGCGAGGACATCATTCTGAACATCCTCAGGGAACTGGACGACGGTCCCCGCGGTGCCCCCAGGGACGAGGTTGACAGGCGTGCGGAGATGGAGGGCATCACATCCTACCAGGTGGAGGAGATATGCAACTCCCTCATGGACAAGGGTTTGGTGTACGAACCCAACCTCGGTTATCTCAAACTCATAGATGAATGAGGGGATTCACCCCTCATCCACCTTTTTTTCAAATAGGTGTGCTATGGAATGCGATTGGTCGGGAAGGACATTTTATACGGATGACCGTAACGAATGGCGCGAATGGCTCTCTCAGAACTTTGAGACCGCTGAGGAGATATGGTTTGTCTTCCCTACTAAGGATTCCGGCGAAACCGGGATTTCATACAACGATGCTGTGGAGGAAGCACTGTGCTTCGGATGGATCGACAGCATCACGAAGAGGATGGATGAGAAACACCATCTGAAACGCTTCACTCCCAGACGTAAGGGCAGCCCTTATTCCAGACCGAACATAGAACGCCTGATATGGTTGGATTCACAAGGTATGATACATCCGAGGGTCAGACCAACCGTGGAGGACATCATCAGCACCGAATACATCTTCCCGAAGGACATCCTGAAGGCGATTAGAAAGGATGAGACCGCATGGGAGAACTATCAATCACTCCCTGAACCTTACAAGAGGATACGTGTAGCCTACATCGATGCCGCCAGGAACAGACCCGATGAGTTCCGTAAACGTCTGGATAACTTCATCTCAGCCACAAGGGAGAACAGGATCATCGGCGGCTACGGCGGTGTCGACAAGTACTACCGCTGATTCACTGCCTGAAGATGTGCACATCGTTCATATCGTACGGGCAGTCTATTCCTTCTTTCAGCAATGCGTCGTATATCGCCTGGTTGAGCTGACCGGTGACCTTCACATTGTCCCTGAAGTTATGGATGTATATCGAGAGACGGTACTTGATGGCGGATGGATCGAAGTCCTCCAACCTCACCTCGGGTGCGGAATAAGAACCGTCCGTGACCACGTTGGGGTTCTTCAACGCCTCATCCATGATGACCTTCTTGGCCAGATCCACATCCGCATCGTACGATGTGAAGTAGTACAGATACATCTTATAGGCCATGGTCACTCCCGTGACGTTGACTATCCTGGATGATGCAACGGTATCGTTGGGCATGACACAGTACTCCTGATTGGCCCAGTTCTTGAAGGTGGAGTTCATCATACCGATCTTCTTCACCTCGTAGATGTTCTTGTCGTCACCGATGGATACCATGTCGCCGATCTTGAACGGACGGGTTATCATCAGGTTGAGACCGCTGAAGAACTGTGTGAGCGTACTCTGTGCACCCAGTGACACCGCCATTCCCGCCACACCGACTCCTGTGATTATCGCTGCTAAGTCGAATCCAAGGACTGAAAGTATGGATGATGCGGTGATTATGATAATGACCAGCATTCCCAACATACGGAACAGCGGTATGAGCGATGTGTCGACACCATCTAGACGGTTTGTATCCTCCAATCTGTGGAACAGGACCTCGATCGCAGAGTGGTATAGGTTCCATGCGATACCGGCACCGATGAATCTGTAGATGATCTTCGAAGCACCCATCGTCGTGGCTATGAAGAAATCACCGGCCCCGGCGACATCCAGTGCATTGGATATACCGGTGACCATTATTCCTACGAACATCAGGATACCGGTACCGCGGGTGATGTTTCTCTTGACCTCGTCGTTCTGCTTGATCAGGAGATAAAGAACGAACATCAATATAAGGTGGGCCACCACAGCTATGATGAACCAAAGAATCAGAGTGACGACAACGGTTATCTCCACTGTGTCGAGCGGTGATGGGAGCGGATCGAAGATCCCCAGGATCCTATTGTAGGCGCTTCCGTCGGAATACGGGGATGTTACGGTAACCTGGAAGGTTATCGTACCGGACTCGGTGGTCTTCGTACCGAAGTCGTAGACGGTCAGCTTGATCTCAAAAGAGTAATGTCCATGGTTCATCAGCTTATCCGTTGTGATGCTTATGGCGAAAGAACCCATCTTGTTCTTCTCCAAGGACAGTTCCTTGGTCGACAACGATGCATTGAGGTCTGTCGAGGTCAGACTTATCCCGACGACTGTGGTGTTCTCATTTCCATTATAGACATCGACGGTAAGCGTCTTGGTCTTACCTGCGGGTATCTGCACTGAATCGTCGAATGTGGAGATCACAGCTCCGTTGATCGTATATGATGAGGAACCTGAAGCATCCGATACCGCCAACGGCGTACAGAGGAGCACCAGCATTATGGCGATGATGACCAGCGACCTACGTTGCATTCGGCTTTCCCTCCTCTGATATGATGTTGTACCTCTTCTGATACGGAGGTATGCGTATACCGTTCTCCGCGAACTTCCTCAGGACGATCTCGTACATCCTGCCTCTGCAGTCCCATGTGTCACCGTACTTGAGCGCATAGTACGCCAATGTAAGTTGGACGGTACCGTGCTCGTTGGTCTCGGATACGATCACCACGGGATCATGGAACTCGTTATGTCCCCTCACCACACCGGGATCCTCCAATGCGGCCTCGGTGATGAGTTTCTTCGCCAGTTCGATGTCGCTTCCGAACATGACCCTGAATTTAACGGTGTTCCTGTAACATTCGGTACTGCGCGTGACGTTGGTGAGCACCGAACTGGTCAGCTTGCTGTTAGGCATGGTCGTGACCTCCTTGTTGAAGCTGGTGACCATCACCGTCTTCATCACATTGACCTCCAGCACTTCCAATGCGGACGACGAGTTGCCTACCTTGACCCTGTCACCCTTGACGAACGGACGTGTGGCCAACAGTACTAGACCGGAGAAGAACTCGTTGATTATGGGCTTGGCACCGAGGGACACACCCAGACTTGCGATTCCTGCACCGGTGACGATTCCCATAAGATCCACGCCCAGTGAGGACAGCAATGTGGCAACGGTGACTGCTACGATGACCACTTTTCCGAGGAGGTTCATCATCGGGATGATCGACGTGCCTTCAACCTCCGATCTCTCATCGATCTTATGCAACAGGTGATAGACGATCGCCTTGTACAGTGTCCATATGACCATGCCGCCGAACACTATTGTCAGGAGCGAAGCTATCCTATCTATGCTGGCTACGACACTCTCGCTCAGTCCCGCGACGAGCGCTACGTTCGCTATACCGAACGTCATCGTCAGAATGAAGATGTAGATCATCGACGCACGGATGGTATCCTTGGCCTTCTTGGAGTTGAATATCACGGCGATGACCAATGATGCGATGATCGCGGCGATGACCCCTGTGATTATCCATCCGACGATTGTGGCGATCAGACTCAAAATTTCGATGTTATAAGGTTCTGGAAGAGTGAATAGTCCCATGACGGTGTTGTAGT
>JAFSYZ010000052.1 GCA_017455785.1 Candidatus Methanomethylophilaceae archaeon | reverse complement strand
TTCACCTCTTCTTAATCATAATCACGGAAATCGCGAAGAAGACCGCTGTCACCGCAATAACATATATCAATGAGGCTAGTGGAGTGAAAGTGAAATCACCTATTCTGAGGTCTATCCCCATGATCTCCCTGAATTCCGAGGAATCATAAGGTCCGAACACGTCCCTCAGCGAACCTGATGTGAGATACTGACGGAACAATGACGCCATGTGCGTAGCAGGCATCAGTGAACCGATGGTCTGCATCGCAGCCGGAAGGTTGCCCATAGGCATGTATATACCTGTCAGGAATCCTATCAGGACGCTCAGGACAGTGTAGAATCCTGAGAAGGCACCCTGACTCTTGATGAATGATACATGCGCGAAGATGATGATCGATCCCGATAAGGTGGACGGGATCAGCAGGACCACGGTGACGACGATCGAGGATGCATCCAATATGCATCCTGTGGCCAAGAGGAATATCACGGCTATGACCAATGTTATGGCGCTCATCATCAGTCCGATGGCTGAGGTGCTGAGGATGTAACTTGTCGCCAATTCGTAAGGCTTCATCGGTGTGATCTTGAAGTCCAGATCCCTTCCCGAGCAACGGTCATCGACCATGCAATGCAGCGATCCTGCGGATGATGTCACCGACACTATCCCGAGGATACCTGCCAAGACCCAAGCGTCTATGAGATTGGACACCTGTGCATCCGATGCGAAGTCGAGACCTCCCGTTAACATGCTTTCTATCAGCAGATTCCTGAGGAACAGAAGATACAGCATGATGACGATCAACACAGCCATGAATGAGAAGAAGACGGATGCCCTGTCCCTGAGGAAACACTGCATGTTCCTCCTGGCCAACATCAGTACCCTGTTCATTCCACATCACCTCCGGTGATGGTGACAAAGGCATCATCGAGCGTGCCTGTACGTACCTCAAAGGATTCCATATCATCCTTCAGCATCTCGATTATCGGTATCGCCTTCATCGTATCCTCCAACGATATCCTCAACACATCGGAGCGTTCGATGTATTGGATGCCTCCGGCATCCAGCTTACTCCTGACAACTGCGATGTCCTTGGGAAGTACTTCGATATAATCGGAACTGTACCTCTCCTTCAATACGGATGGGGTACCGTGGGCGACTATCTCGCCCCTGTTGATGATCACGACATCATCCGCATCCGCCGCCTCCTCCATGTAGTGGGTGGTCAGGAACACGGTCATACCGCTCCTCTTGAGGTCCTGAACATTGTTCCAGATCAACATCCTCGTCTGAGGATCCAATCCTGCCGTTGGTTCATCCAGCAACAACACCTTGGGATCGTGGATGATCGCCCTGGCGATCTCTGCCCTCCTCTTCTGGCCTCCCGAGAGTTTGGAGTACTGACGATCCGCGAACTCCATAGAATCGGTCCTCTTCAGGGCCTCCTCGACCCTTGCCGACAGTTCCTCCTTCTTGAATCCATAAAGGGACCCGCGCACCATGAGGTTCTCGCGTACGGTCAGCCTGTTATCCAACTTGTTATCCTGGAAGACCATTCCTATCTCGGATCTGGCATCCTGAGGGTCCTTTCCGAATATGGATACGGATCCCGAATCCTTGTCCAAGAGAGAGCACAATATGGAGATCGTGGTGGATTTGCCTGCCCCGTTTGGACCGAGGAATGCGAAGAAGGCCCCCTCCTCAACATCGAAGGAAATACCCTTCACTGCAAGGAAATCCCCGTAGGACTTGTACAATGAATCTACAGTTATCGCTTTGACCATTTCAGACCACTGTCCTTCTATGGATGTGTTAGTTCATTATGAATGAAATGGTCATATTAATAGGTAAACAACCTGAAGACCTACTCGATATTGAAGGCGACTATGGAGGTGAATATCTCCTTGGTTATCGGTATCCCGGCCTTCTCCTTCAGCACCATATCTGACGATGTGGTCGGCGATATCCCTATGGCATTCTTGCATCCGGGTACAGCCTCCTCCAGTTCCGGAAGGTCGAACGGGAACAGAACGAACTCCTCCTCCCCCTTACCAACTATGTCCGTGAACACGACGAAATCCTCCGAGATCCAAATGAGGTTATCCTTCTTCTTGTATTCCTCGATCTGACTCGGATAAAGGGATGTGCCCATTATCGTCCCATCGGATGTCATCAATTTGACCAATGCCCTCTTCTCGAAGACATAAACGCCGGAATAGAATACGCAGACCCTGTACTGTCTGTTCAGCGCCATGGTGTACCCGACGTTCCTATACTCATGGTTGCTGCGTGTGCGTATGGAGCTCTCCACATCCAATACCGATTTAGAGACATCATCGTCCATAATGTAAGCACCGATGACCCCTTGGGAATTCCTCAGGAACTCCATCGCATTCTCGACAGTATCCATGCTGATACGTATATGTTCCTGATGATAAAAGGAACAGTCCGTGATAATCACCATCTGGCTTCGGATTTGTGGATTGCGAATTCGTAAGATTAAAAATATAAGTCCTATCAATTATATCGTAGATACATCATTGCAGAATGATGAAGGATAGATAATAATGAAGAATATGAAGATAGCAGCTTGGGCGGTCGTACTGATAGTATGTTCAGTAGCCGTGGTCGGTATCGGTCATTCGATCACCACAAGCACATATGAGAACACAGGGAACATATCCACTGTCACACAGAGTTCACATACAGTCGGAATCTGGTCAGGTACTTCCGGCAATTATGCACTCGTATCCAACGGAGGTCTAGTTAACAACATCACATACGAAGTGAACAGTCACACCACAGGTTCTGGTACCACGTACGCAGCGGAAGCCCAGACATACACGATTATCGAAAACAAATACGTGTTCATAGATGGGAACGAAGAACAAACTACCTACAATTCAGGAAACGTTCTGCTGGAGATTTCAGGATTCAATCCAACTTACATCAATGGAGAAAGTATCTCCGTTAAACTCAACAATTCAAAGATGAGCGGCGAATTCTTCACAGACGGTGGCAACATGTCATGGATCGGATTGCTGACACTGGGATCGACAGCAGATAGTTGCAAACTGAACATAACAATGACGACTTCTAGCCAACCCACATATGAATACGATGGATTCGGCAACCTCTCCATAAGTGTGAAAATGGCATGCTCTTCCGATGCAGCATTCTATGACGCATCATTGAGTAAGACTACGACAATAACCGTACCGTCAGGAACAAACGGAAAATTCGTTGCAGGTGCCGTCTACATGCCGTCTGCCGCAACATCGAAGGTGACACTGACGTTCAACACAGCACTTCCGGAGAGTGCACAGGTGTACATCGGAGGAACACAAGCAACCACGAGCGACCATACTACATTCGATTGCACTTCACTGAATGGCGGTGCGGTCAGGATCGTCTTCGCCAGTGCAACGGATGCAGAAGCAAACTATACAGTCTCTGTAACATCATCATAAACCTAAAAACGGCCATGGGAAACCCCATGGCCATCATATTCAGACCAATCGATTTATCAACACACTGGACATATCTTCCAATATGAAAAGCGTGTCCATCGATATCGACAGATGCAACGGTTGCGGATTGTGCGTGAAGGCCTGCCATGAAGGGGTAATCGCACTCAGGGATGGCAAGGCGATCGTAGCCAACATGTCGCTGTGCGATGGTATCGGTGATTGTCTTCCCGCCTGTCCCATGAACGCCATAACATTCATGGACGTCAACCGTCCCGTAGGCATGATGGCCCAGGATCATCAATGGCCTATCAAGATGGCGTTGGTATCCCCGTCGATGGAATGCTTCAGCAAAGGTGTGCTGAACATCGCAGCCGACTGCACAGCATTCACCGCCAATGAATTCAAGGGACGTTTCTCTAG
>JAFSYZ010000289.1 GCA_017455785.1 Candidatus Methanomethylophilaceae archaeon | reverse complement strand
CGCGAGACGTATGTGTCGCCAGCAGGGAGTCGAACCCTATGACGGTCATGCGACCGCTAACGCCGTGTTCTGACGCACTTCCGCGCGACTACGTTAGTATTCGTGCACGTTAATGCACGCCTACACTACCGTTGCCATGCGGCAACCAGGTCGGTGTAGTTATACTACCAGCCTTCCCTCGGTATTGCCGTGGTACGCGGATCCTACCCTCCGTCGTGTGACGAAAGTTACCGAAATTCTTGCGAATTTATGTAAGTTAGGCAATTACTCCATTACAGCCAAAATACTAAAGCATTACGCGAGGAAAAAAATCCTGATAATTGAGCATTCAGATGCCCGATTTCATCCGCTAAGGATCTTACCGATACGATTGAAAACATACCATGCCATAACAGGAGGGACGGCATTGCCGAGCGCATGATACTGATGTTCCTTCCTTCCGCACAGAACATACGAATCGGGGAACGACTGTACCCTTGCCACCTCCCTCGGAGTGAAACGCCTGTATCCGTCCTTCGTACGTAACACAGGGTCGGAGCTGTTCAGTGATGTCTTCCATATATGCGAACCTATTGTGATACACGGCCCATCAGAATCCTGTACACGGAACTTTCTCTTCCCACTTCTCTTGACCTTGTCTATGGATTCCTTACTGTAATGATATTTCAAAGGAACATCATCCTCGAGAACTGCTGAAAGCGGAACGACATCCTTGTTCACGAATACGGATGAGAAATCGAAATCGACAGGGAGATCGTTACGGATCCCTACCATTATGACCCTCTCGCGTTTCTGTGGGACACCGTATTCGGAAGCGTTCATCAATGATGATACCACACGATAACCGCATCCTCTGAATTCCGACATTATCAACGGATAGGCCTCACCGTCATTCGCTGTCAGGAGACCTTTGACGTTCTCCGCCACAAAGCACTTAGGCTGCTTCTCCCTGATGATACGGCACATCTCGAAGAACAATCTCCCGCGTTCATCCTTGATGCCCAGTCTTTTCGTCCCTTCCGCTGCAACTGAGAAGGATTGACACGGGAATCCGCCCATCACGATGTCCACATCAGGGATGTCCTTGGAATCGACGGTACATATATCGCGGCAATCGGGAACCCTACCGAAATTAGCCTCGTACAATCTGGCCGCCCTCTTATTGATCTCATTGGCATAGATGACATCAATCCCGTTATCACCATAATGATCGCCCAGATAATTGAATCCGCCTTCCGCACCAAGGTCCAATCCGCCGCACCCACAGAACAGCGATGCGGCCTTCAACCTCCTGTCTCCCTCATCACGACTCATACTCGGATGAGACATGATGTATCATAGTAAAAAAACGATTACACCGGACAACGTATAAACAACATTCATCATATTCATGGGTATGCTGGAGGTCTCTGCTGGGGTTTTCATTTCCGGGACGAAGGTACTTGCATTCCAAAAAGGCGAAGCGAAGTACTCGTATATGTCATACAAATATGAATTCCCGGGAGGGAAGATCGAAAGGGGAGAGAGTCCGGAACAGGCCCTCATCAGGGAACTGAAAGAGGAATTGAATCTGGACATATCCAAAAACAAGATAGAGTTCCTCTGTGAAACAGAACACGAGTATCCTGATTTCTCCATCAGACTTCATACATTCCTGATATTCACGGACAGTGTGGAATTCACTCTAAATGAGCACAGGAATGCATCGTGGTCGGAGATCGATGACCTTTGGCGGTTCGATTGGGCGGAAGCGGACAAGGATGTGGTGAGATATCTAATTGATTGCACCGTTGGATGATCCGATCTATCATTGGCCTAAACCATCATTAATCGATATTAATGGAATTAATGGCTTCTACATCCACTGTCGGAATATCCCTTATCTCATTAATCTTGAAGAAGCATGGCGCATAAAGAGGCATCTCCAGTATCCCTTCATTCATCTTGATGTTCCCATCCACTATCCTGATCCCTTTACGATACCTGTCCTTCTCTGCCATTAGTATTTTGAGAGAACGGGATCTCCTCTTCCTCCCTGACTTTACCTCCAGTATGGTTACGGCCTTATCCATCCTTATTACGAAATCCACTTCCAGAGTGCTATTCTCCTTCCTGTAGTAATACAATGGATAACCTTTTTTCTGAAGTGCGGATGCCACGGCGGATTCCATGAACGCCCCATGGTTGGAATACGGGTCCCTAAGAACTAGGTCCGATGGATCGAAGGAATCCATCAGAGCAGCCAGTATCCCTGTGTCCGTAAGATAGATCTTGAAATCATCCTCTTTGATAGACTCCGAGAGCGGAGGAACTATCTCATCGAGATTATGACACCTAAGTGCTATCCCTGCATCCACGAGCCAACTAAGTGCACTACCGTAAGTCCTCTTCCCTATGTTCTTTTTCTTTTCCACATCAGTATACTGGAACCGTTTGTTATCTCTGGAGATCTGCTCAGGAATAGAAAGGAAACACAAGTTTATCTTGGAACGACCAGCCTTTCGGGAATATTTCCCTGAATCCCTCATCAAGATGGAGACAATATCCTTCAGTACCTTCATGGTACTTGGATAACTGGAGGTCTCGACATATGTCCTCACGGCTTCCGGCATACCTCCTATCACCAAGTATCTTCTGAACATATCGGACATGGCGCGATGGAGCGCGGAGGGCAAAGGTGTTCTTTCAGAGATGCATCTATTGGCCTCATCAACAATCTCCTTCCTGACACCCATGGCCCAGAGGAACTCCTCGAAGTCCATTGGGTTCATATTGACTGTGTCAACATATCCCAGCGGAGATATGCCGTCATCGGAATCCTCAAGAATAATCCCAAGGAATGAGCCCAATGCTATGACATCACAGATCCCATTACCGGACAGAGGCTTCAGAGAAGAATAAGCTCTACTACATGCCTGTATCTCATCTAGGATCAATACCGTTCTACCCTTGACAATATCTGTGTTCTCATAAAGCGCTATGTTATGTAACAGAGTGTCTGAGTCAAGGGGCCCCTCGAAGTAATCCTTCTTCTCTGGATTCGTCTCGAAATTGATGGAAATAACATTGGAATAATGCTTTTCAGCAAACTCCATTACCGCATACGTCTTTCCACACTGACGACACCCCATGATTATGAGCGATTTATGTTCAGGATTGTTCTTCCAATCCAGAAGTTCCTCGCTGACTTTCCTCTGCATAATATCACATTACTGGACAGACATATAATTACTACTAAATCAGGGTTAAATCAAAAGTATTTACTACTAAATCAGGGTTAACTTCGATTAATAAAATGAGATTTTACGATCATGCTATCATATCATTCATTAATCACTAACATCATCCACGTTGCGTGTTGAGAGAGTTATTCCAGAAAATGACGTCCTTCACAGGCCCGGGGACCGCACTGCAGGAGATACTGTACGGTTTCATCATGGCGCTCATATTCGTTTACGGAGTGAGGTTCGGCGTTCTGGAATTCAAGGATGCGGCATCGTTCTCCTTGGCCGTCATAGGGATGTGCGTCACATGGGGGATCATCGACGGGATCATTTTCTACTACATCTGGGTATTGGACTCGAGGCGTCAGACCAAACTGATAGCCAACGAATACAATCTTGACCGTGAGACCAGGATCAACATGCTCATGGACGACTTCGCGGGTACGCCATTGGACGTGATCACGGATGAGGACAAGAGGGCGATCTGCGACTATATGCTGGATAAGAAGGTCCAATCCAAAGAGGAGTATGATGAGGACCGTAAGGCCATGTTCCTCAACTCTGTCGGATGTGCGTTCTTCGGATCCATTCCGGTGATCCCGATACTCCTTCCGCTCCTCTTCTTCGACGACTACATGAAAGCATTGGAGATCTCGTGTTACATCTCATCCGCTCTGCTGTTCCTTCTGGGATACAAAATGGCACGTTACCTTGGCACCAACCGTCTCGTCACAGGGTTG
>JAFSYZ010000288.1 GCA_017455785.1 Candidatus Methanomethylophilaceae archaeon | reverse complement strand
TTCCCTTCGAACTGGTTGCCTTTGAGTTCCTCGGACATGGTATCTCCTCAGATGTGAATGAACATCGCGCACAAATAACCTACTACCAGGAGGACACCGAAATGCCAGTTCAGTTTGAAACATAACGGTACCAACATGAATCCCGAATGCGGGTCATCATGCGCATTCTTGCTGTTCTTGTACAATATGTAAGCGTCATAAAGTGTGATGAATGCCAGTGCACAACCCCAGGGCACCAGCTGTGTTATTATCAGTATGGCAAGGGCCACGAACGAACCTAAGGATTCGATGAGGTAGAGCTTCATGGCCGTCCCATATCTCATATGGCCGCTCAATGTCCCTACATTGGCCTTCTTGTCCTCGTAGTAATCACGCAGTTCGTTCCCTGCGAGGACGCCGGTGATCATCATGGCATTAGGTATGCTCAGGAAGAACACGTTCCATGAGAACCAATCGCCGGTCAGTGTGTAATAGGTGCCCAGAGGCATCAGGAAGCCGAAGTTGATGAATACGGACAACTGACCCAGACCCAGGTATTTGTAGGACGCGCCCAAGGTGTACATGGTGACGCCGAATATCCCTATGGTACCGTAGATGAGCAGTCCCCATCCCCTGTGGAACATCAGCACTATGCCGATGATGCAGATCAGTCCCAAGCACAGCAATCCCATGTTGCGTACCTGGTCGGGTGTGAGTGCACCGGTGACCAGTTCAGGTGATCTGGTCTCGTTCTCAACCGTGTCGGTGCCTTTCTTGAAATCACCGTAGGTGTTCAGGATGTTCGCCGCCGATTGGAACAGGCATGCACCTATCAGTATCAGGATGAAGATGCCAACGTTCAGTATGTTGACATCTATTAAGGTGAAGGCCACGGCTCCTCCCATCAATACCGGGGCCACCGCTCCGTGCAGCGTCCAGGGTCTGAACAGGTTCCAATAACCCGCCTTCACAGGCTTCACCGTAGGTGCCATGACCGGGTGATAACGTTTTCATTTTATTATATTTATTAACAATTTATCGATAATCGATAATTAAATAGGAGTATGGTGATTCCATGTGCATGAGCATCAAGGGTCTGCTGAAGAGCAGTGCGTTCATGATGATGGCCGCTATGATAGTGGCACTGATAACCAATCTGGCCGGATGGTTCCCGACTGCATTGACACCGTCGATAAGGTCCGATCTCACCATCTGGACGTTGGTCGTGATGCTCACAATATCCTTGTCCAGGATACCGTACAAGAATCTCAACCCTCTCGAACACAAGAGATCGGTCCTTAGGGCGGTGTTGCTGGGCCTCGTGATATCCTCCATCATCCCTTTGGCAGGATACTTCCTGCTGAAGGACACCGAATTCGGAAATCAGGCCACCGGTCTGATCTTCATCGCCGCGACACCGTTCGCTGCCTCCGTGGCTCCCTTATCGTACATCCTGAGAGGGGACATGGAACATGCTGCGAGAGGAACGATCATAGTCTACATCGTCTCACTGGTATGGATACCGTTCATAATCTGGATCACACTGGGAGAATCCGTGGATATGACCGATGTCGCGATCATCGTCCTGAAGCTGTTAGCGATCCCGTTGATAGTATCGAGATTGCTGACTATGCTGGAGATAAACAAGGATCTGATGGCGATCTTCCTCAACGCATGCATATTCTTCATGGTATGGCTGTCCGTCGGTTCCACCAATTTCACCGGTATCCCGGTATGGGTGTTCATCGCTTTCGCTGTCATCGCCGCTCTGAGATCCTTCGGTCTCGGAGGTGCCGTGGAGAAGGTGGAGAAGAAGGCCGGCATCCACTGGTCCCAGAGGGTCACCGACATCCTGATGGCATCCTACAAGAACAAGGGGATCGCTATCGCATTGTGCACATCAGGGATCCTGGGGCCGATAACTGGCGATGCGATGGTCGCCATAGCGACATCCATCCTTGTGGAGATCACATGGGTGGCGTTCATGGATTCGGTACTGTTCAGCAAGAAGAGGATGGAAAGGGAGCTGGCTTCTGAAGCCTAATCCTCATCGTCCTCAACGTATTCCAGGATGTCCCCGGGCTGACACCTCAGTGCTTTGCAGATGCCGTTGAGGGTGGAGAATCTTATGGCGCATATCTTCCCGGTCTTGATGTTGGACAGATTGACATTGGATATGCCGACAAGTTCGGCAAGCTGATTCAGGGACATCTTCCTGTCCGCCATCATCCTGTCCAACCTGAGGATTATCGTCATCTGTACACCTACAATGTCATATCGGACTCTTCCTGCAGCAACTGACCGTATCTCACCATGAGTGTAAGGCAGTACGATACCACCGTGACCAGGAGCATACCCAGGAACAGGAAGATCAGTTCTGATACGTTCATTCCTCTCAGGATCCCTAAGGCGGTCAGCACGAAGGCCGCTATCAGGTAGGTGACGGCCATGGACTTCATACGTGCCGCGTTGATACTTGTGAACGGACTGTGCTCCTTATGGATGGACGACATTATCATACCCAGTATTGTCACAGTGAACGCACCCAATACCAGGATGAGCACCATCTGTATGCAAGCGGATGCCTTCTTCACAGAATCCGCATCACTGCCGAGATGCAGCCAATCGTTGTAGAATCCGGCTGCTATCGATGCGTCCGATATCGACAATAACCCAATGACGGAGACGGCGATCGCCAGCACTACAAGCACCGCGGCCGCACCGAACATGACCATCGAGGCATACCTGCAGATCTTCTTCAATCTGGATAGTCCGCTCATCAATCCTCAATCGGATTGTTCGGTTAAACGGTTTCGGTACGCGTGTTGATGCAATTTTCAGAATGATAGAGAACTATCGGCATCCGAGCCTTGAGGGCGCGGATGCCGTATGATGTTAGAGTTTATGCGACTTCCTTCAGCATGATCTCGAGGTCCGAGAGGATCTGCATGATAGCACTCCAGGATTCCATCGGGATGTTGTTGTCATTGGAGAGGTCAGCAAGGATGTTGATAGCGCTGGACACACGGAGGTCCAGAGGCTTCTTGGTATCGAGGAGGAGTGCGACGGCGTCGCTCGCGCCCTTCCTGATGTTCCTCGGTACGCCCTGATCGTTGACCAGGCGCCCCTCCAATTCGTTCGAGATCGACTTCAGTTTCGCGTCGACAGATGCCATGTGTAATTCCTCCTACTCACATAGATTCGAATTCTTCCTGGAGGTCCAGAACGAACTGCTCGAGGACATCTTCGAAAAGCTGGGATCTGTATTCCCTGTTTCCACCGAGATCACTTTGGATTTTTGCAACGAAATCGTTGTTCTCCTTGATGATTTCAATACTGCAAAGAACTTCTTCCATACAATCACCTGCTGTGTGAATGATTCTCTATCTAGGTCTGCTATTTAATGGTATCTGAAGTGTACCAAAGCACCTCTGTTCCGCCGGGTCGAAGGGCCGTTTCACGGGAACAATCACATCGGAACGATCATCTGGACATTCGTGCATGGGCACACATTCTATGCTGTAATCAGATACGTTATTATATCATTTGAACGATTATTCAATTGAACAGTTGTTCAAAGATGTGGTATCTTGACAGACAAGAGTTCGCACTGTACGGATGAAGCGGTCCACAGGGAGATTTTAGAAGAGGTCAAAGGTTCGATTCCTTCGGATGAGGACGTAATGAAGCTGAAGAAGCTCTTCCAGTTGTTCGCGGACGAGAACCGTCTGAAGCTCCTTCTTGCGATAAAGGATAGGGAACTCTGTGTATGTGACATAAGTGCATTCGTCGGTATGACGGTGTCAGCGGTATCGCACCAGCTCAGATCCCTCAGGGAAGCGAAGCTCGTCAAGCCGAGGCGTGACGGGAAGACGGTTTACTACTCTTTAGCGGACGAGCACGTCGAGAGCATCATCAATCTGGGCATGGAACATCTTTCCGAACTGGAATGATGTGTGCAGGAATTGTCGACGGCTGTCGGTCTTTTATATAAGAGATGGAATAAGACAGTAGGTGCGCACTTGGGATTGATGGATTTCTATCATTCGATGATGGCGAAATACAGGGAGCCTATCGCATA
>JAFSYZ010000287.1 GCA_017455785.1 Candidatus Methanomethylophilaceae archaeon | reverse complement strand
GAGATCGTCGCATGCGACCTCACCGACATATCGGCCGTTGAGCTCATGCCTACCGATGTTGACATCCTGATAAACAACGCCGGATTCGGTGACCTGGGGCCGTTCGTCGACTGTGACCCTGACAAGCAGATAAGGATGATCGACCTGAACGTTCGTACACTCACCGCGATCACCAGAAGGATACTACCGGAGATGGTATCCAAAGGCAAAGGGAGGATACTCAATGTAGCTTCGGTGGCCGCGTTCGAGCCCGGTCCACTGATGTCCGTTTACTATGCTACAAAGGCTTACGTCCTCTCGTTCTCCGAGGCACTGCACGAAGAATTACGCGGTACCGGGGTGACAGTGACGGCGTTATGCCCTGGACCCACCAACACAGGATTCGCCAAGGCAGCCAACGCCGATGGTACAAATCTCTTCAAGGAAGCAACCGGGGCTAATGTGGTGAAGGTCGCCGAATACGGTTACAAATGTATGATGAGAGGAAAAGCGGTAGCGATCTGCGGATTGACGTTCAAGCTTTCCATATTCCTCGTCAGACTTTTGCCGCGTTCGGTTGTCAGAAGGATCATCCATTGGTTACAGAGCAGGACCAAGAAATGATGCCTCCCTTTTAAAATCCTGAAGGTCCCTGACCAACTCTTATTAATGTTGTTTCTTTAGCGGTGCTTAGTAAGGGTTGATCATAATGGTCACATTGGAAGGAAAGAAACTCGTAGAGGTCAAGGATATCAAGATCAAGAAAGGCATGACGGCGGACGAACTCGTCAAGATGATGAGCAAATCCGGAGGATTCACATCCCAGAAGCTGGCGGATGCCGCCGATATCGTCGTGAAGATGTTCCAGAAGAAGGACTGTCTCCGCATCCTGTCATTCCCTGCATGCATCATGTCCACAGGTACCAGGGGAGTCATCGTCGACATGGTCAAGAACGGTCATATCGATCTGATCATCACCACCTGCGGAACACTCGACCACGATCTTTCGAGGACATGGGCCGACTACTACAAGGGAGACTTCATGATGGACGATGCCATGCTGAGGAAGAACAGCATCAGCAGGCTCGGAAACGTCCTCGTCCCCGACGAGTGCTATGGAATAGTGCTCGAGGACAACCTCATCCCGATGTTCGACGAGATCTTCGAGGAGAGGAAGAAACTCGCAGCGGAGAAGAAGATCGACAACGCCGAGAGCATCACCACACACGAGATCATCGACGAGGTCGGTAAGAGGCTCAAGGATCCCGATTCGCTCCTCTATCAGTGCCACAAGAACAATGTGCCCATCGTAGTCCCCGGTATCACCGACGGTTCGTTCGGTTGCCAGCTCTGGATGTACTACCAGATGCACAGAAAGCTCAGGGTCGACCTGTTCGCTGACGAGCAGATGCTGTCCGAGATGACCGACGAGGCGAAGTACACCGGCGCCATCATCATAGGCGGAGGAATCTCCAAGCACCACGTCATCTGGTGGAACCAGTTCCGCGGCGGGTTGGATTATGCGATCTACCTCACAACAGCACAGGAATACGACGGATCGCTCTCGGGAGCACAGATTAGGGAAGCCGTCTCCTGGGGTAAGGTCAAGGCGAATGCCAAGAAGATGACCGTGGAAGGAGATGCTACGATCAACCTCCCGCTCATCATGGCAGCCGTAGAGAACAGGTTGTGAACATGTCCAAGAAGGTAGCCGTCATACCAGGCGATGGAGTCGGACCGGAGATCATCAGCTCTGCAGTGTCAGCGATAAACTCACTGGTCGATGACATCGAGATTATCAATGTCGATGCCGGATACGACTGCTACCTGAGGACAGGTGAATTGTTACCTATGGAGACCGTGGAAGCGGTCTCCGAATGCGACGCGACCCTCTTCGGATGCATCAATCTGCCTGAAGACAGGATGTTCAGGAACCCCATCGACGACATCAAGAAGAAGATGGGACTGTTCGCCAATGCCAAATTCATACAGAAGATGGTCCCTGACGTCGGTATGGTGGACATCGATGCAGTGTTCTTCCGTGAGGAGACCAACTACTCCGATATCTCCGAGATAGAGGAGATGGACGGGGCATCAATGACCATGACTGTCCACTACGCCAGCTCCAAAAGGATGTTCCAGCTTGTCAGAAAACTTGCAGAGAAACATGATACGCACATCACCTGCGTCCACAACAAGAAGAGGATCCCTATCGTGGACGGACTGTTCCTG
>JAFSYZ010000286.1 GCA_017455785.1 Candidatus Methanomethylophilaceae archaeon | reverse complement strand
TCGATGTAAAGAAAGCGGACCCGCCGGGAACCGCTTGAGTCAATGGCCAGACATCAGAAATCAAGGTAACTTATACCGTATACCGGCATAAGTTCGGTAACTTATCCGGGATTGGATGTTGATTGATCAGACCTATCCGAACATATCTGAATCGTATCCTCAATCAGCATATCATTATAGAATCGATCGCGTTGTCAGTTTTTAATGTCCATCAAAATGCAGGACCGTCATATCTTCTTTTCAGAAGATCTATGAATGCTGCGGCGAACAACGGATAGTGTTCTATTCCCTCCTCGTCCTTACGTATGTTCCCGTTCTCGAACTTCATCCTTCTATCGACGTTGAATACCTTGTTGACCTTCTCCACCGATGGGGATTCCCTCTCCTTGCCAGACTTGACTTCGATCGCTACGCATTCATCTAGCAATTCTATCACGAAGTCTATCTCCATCTGGTTCTTTCCGCTGTTCTTACGATAGAATCTCGGCCTTATCCCGCTCTTGGAAAGGCATTCTGCGATCTCATTCTCTGCCACCGCTCCTGCATTGAAACTGATATCGTCGTTATGGATGGCCATCGCCGCAGATGTTCCCATCATCCTGACCAGCATCCCCGTATCCGATAGATACACCTTGAACAGGTCCTCTATGCGTTTGAACGGACGTTCGGGAGAATTGAGACCGTAGCAGAAGTTCCCGTATCCGGCGCCCTCTATCCAAAGCAAATTCTCGGAGTATTTCTCACCGGAAGCACGCGAACCTGTACCCTTCTCCAAACGGGAGTATTGGAACTTCTTGTTGTTGGAACTCAGATGTTCCGATATGGATTCGAAACACCTCTGAGTCTTGAGGGCGTTCACCGGATCGTTATAGCGATTGATATCGTTGATCACATCCCCCAGTATGATGTCGATCTTCCTTCCCGATTCGGAATACTGTTTGGTCCTGACGAAGGCTTCGACGGATGCGGGCATGCCCCCTACTATCATATAGTCGCGGAAATGCGAGGCCATGACCTCCAGCTCGGATTCGTCCAGTAGCTCCATCGCACCGATCTTCTTCTTGATGCCGCTCAGTATCTCCGTGTTGAATCCAATCGCCCAAAGGTATTCCTCGAAATCCATGGACCTCATCGTCAGGACACTCTCGTAGCCCATCGGTGAAAGCGGTTTCTTGTTCTCCTCCTTCTTTTTCTTGGCGTTCGTATTCCTCACACCCAGAAGGGAACCCGATGCTATGACGTCGTACCTTCCGTCCTTCGCGAACCATTTCAATGACGATCTCGCCTCAGGACACTCCTGGATCTCGTCCAGGAAAATAAGGGTCTTCCCCGGTTCGAATACGGCATCGTTCAGTCTTATGGACAGTTCTTTGATGACCGAATCGACATCCACTGCTCTTTCGAAAGCCTTCTCCATCTCGGGCATTCTTGTGAAATCTATTTCGATGAAATGCTGATAGTTGTCCTCTGCGAATCTCTCGATGATGTATGTCTTACCCACCTGTCTCTGGCCTTGTATCGTGAGACAGGTATTCTGCTTGTCCTCTTTCCAACGGAGAAGTTCATCGTATATCTTGCGCTTCACGGATACGGATTGTCCTGTTGTTATTTAATTGTGTGTAATTCATATTAATCGTAATTGTACGGCCGTAGAATTCAGATTAGTCGTAATTATACGGCCGTAGAATTCAGACAATACTTGAATCGAACTGTGCAGAATTCAATTCACAAGGTATTATTCACTACCGATGCTTGTGCCAGTTCCTCAGTAAACAATAAGTGTAAATCAGAGACGCTTTGGCGGGGTTGACTCAGGTTATTCCGTATACTGCCGGCATACAGCGGTATACAGCCTGTTTTCGATTAAATGAGCGGACACGCCGGGAACCGCTTAAGACATTAGCCAGACGTCAAAAGATATGGTAACTTATACCCTGTATACGGGCATAAGTTCGGTAACTTGCCCCGCGGACCCACATTGATAACGTTCAAATGCTTTTTTGATGAACGCAGGAAGCACAATTGATTTGGGACACCGGCAGGGGGCTCCTGCCGGTGTCTGTTCACTGCTCGTACTGAGGTTGCCAGGCTGCAAACTGCACCAGCTGTTCATCGGTACGGTGGTAATACCTTTCACCGCGGTCCAGTTTCGCAATATCTTCCATCTCAGAATCGGTCAGGTTAAAATCCAAAATGTCAAAATTATCCTTTATGTGGTCAACGTTCCTACTTCCGGGGATGACGGCGAATCCCATCTGCACATGCCACCTGAGGATAACTTGTGCGGGAGCCTTGCCATATTTCTTTCCCAGATTTTTGAACACAGGTTCGGACATCAACCTGCTGTCGCCATGACCCAGGGGGTACCAGCTCATAATTCTGATCCCGTACCTGCTGAGCAGGATACGAAGATCCTTCTGAGTATAGTAGGGATGTGCTTCCACCTGAATGAATTGGGGTATGATCTCCCACTTGTCCATCAGTGATTCTATGTACTTTCCCTCGAAGTTTGAAATGCCAATCGCTTTCGCCTTGCCTTCCTTATACGCCTTCTCCAGCTGTCTGTATCCCGCCAACCAGTCACCAGCGGGCTGGTGGATGTAAAGCAGGTCAACATAATCCAGACCGAGACGTTCAAGGGTCTCGTCCACGGCGTTAGGGTTGGTATACTCACTGGGCCACAGTTTGGTGGATACGAAGATCTCTTTCCTGTCCACTCCGCTTGATTTGATCCCGCGTCCGCAGGCTCTCTCGTTTACATACGCATTAGCCGTGTCGATCATGCGATATCCTATCCTCAATGCCTCCCTGACGCTGTTTTCAGCTTCTTCCGGGGATAGCATGTACGTTCCGATCCCGATCTCAGGACATTCTATTCCGTTGTTCAGTTTCATCATTATATCGTTCTCCGAATTTTTCTTTGTTAAGAGTTTTGATAGGTCTCGCCGGGCTCCCGACTACGACCTGATAATCCTCCACGTCCTTGGTCACGATGGCACCGGCACCGACGACAGCGTATCTCCCTACCTTGACGCCTGGCATGATCATGGCACCGGCACCGATCCACGCTCCTTTGCATACCTTTACGGGCTTGCAAAGGAGTACGGCCCTGTCATAAAGGTCATGGTTGTTGGAGATCAAGGAGACGTTGGCAGCAAGCATCGCATCGTCATCGATCTCGATACCACCTCTGCACATACCCAGTAGGTTCCCGCCGATGTACACGTTCTTTCCGATCCTCATGTGCTCCGAGGCTACGAGATTGAAGGGTGCGGTTATCCGCGTACCCTCTCCGATCCTGTCCCCGAACAGCTCCTTCACCAGGGAATCGTACTCCTCGGTGAAGGGCAAGGTATGATTGATCCTGAAGATAAGCTGCGAATTGTGTACGGCCAGCTCCATCTCCTCTCTGTCGAATTCCCTGGTATCCACCCTAATCTCTTCGCATTCCACCCTATCACCCCGTACATTTCTTTGCCCAGTCGGATACCTTCTTCTTAGAGGACTGCGCCTGGCTGCCGGATACAGCCAGGGAATCGACGAGCTCCGCCCCTTTGCATGCCTTCTCGATGTCCCTCTCAGAGGAACCCATGCCACTTCCCTCGTGGGTCATTACCGCAAAAATTCTCTTCCCGTTCCAATCCAGTCTGTCGGTGAAGGAAAACACGGCCATGGGGTAGGTCCCCCACCAGCAGGGTCCGCAGATGAATATGTTGTCGTAATCCTCTACGGAATCCAGGTATCTCTTCAGTTTCGGCCTGGTCTTTTCCCTGAGTTCGATCTTGGCGACTTCAGTGCATGCCGTGTAGTCTACAGGATATGCTTCAACGGTGTCGATTTCGAATAAATCTCCGCCGACGGCCTCTGCGATGTATTCGGCAACATACTCGGTGTTCCCTTTTGGAATGGAGCGGATGCTTCCGCCGAAGTAGTTCTCGCCCTTGCGTGAGTAGTATGCTATCAAGTTCTTTGCCATCGAATCACTTGAATACGGATTCTCCGACGATTAATTAAAGATATTTATATAAAACATCTATATTCAATTAAAATATTAAATCAATTATTTCAAGTGATATTATGGACTTCAAACAAATCGATTACCTTCTGGAGATTCGCAGGACCATGAGTCTCATTCGGGCATCCGAGTTGCTGAAAGTGTCCCAACCCACCCTGTCCTACCAACTCAGACAGATCGAATCTGAGGTCGGTTTTGAGATATTCCAAAGGGCCGGAAGGAATCTCGTCATAACCCCTGCAGGGGAGCAGTTCTGCTCCCAGCTCTTCAATATCCGCACCGAAATGAGGAAAGCGGTGGAACAGTGCCAGAACATCGGCGGAAGATACCAGGATAGTATAAGGGTCGGACTGCCAGTCAGGTCTGCCATGAGACTGCTTCCGGAAGCGATCAGAATCCTCTCGGCAGAGTATCCTAATGTCCTCGTCACACCCGTGTTCCATGATTACGGGGAGTTCGACAGGTTCTTCTCGGGAGATACAGACCTCGAGTTCACGGAAACCGGTTATTTCTCCAGATCCCCTGGTATAAGAGAAGAACACCTGTACAACAGTGGAATCTATCTCATAGTTAGAGATGACGATTTCCTGGCATCAAGGAACATGGTATCTGAAGAGGACCTCCGCGGAAGGACCCTGATGGTGGGCGGAGGATCCCCGCCACAGCTGGAGGCCGTGCAGAAACGTGTCATAGACAACGAGAACGTAGGATATTACAACAGCCATAACCATGATACCACCATGGTGAATGTGGCAGTGGGCAGCGGGGTATGCCTGTCGCCGGGATTCCTCATGGGCAATGATCCCGGTTATAGGTGGATTCCCTTCGACTGCCCGGAGTATTTTGATTGTGCAGTCGCATTGAAGGATAATGAGAGACGCCCATCTGTGAACCGTCTTGTGGAGATACTTAAGGAACTTTACTCGTCGTACAGGGGACTGCTGTGACTTATAGACTATCTAAATCAGTTAACCTGAATCGCAAAGTATGAAGCCATTTCGATAAAAAGGGCCCACATGAACAGGACGTCACCCAGGCCATGGACAAGGCAGGGGAAGGTCTGATGATAACGGCTTCGAGGTCAAGAAGATCTATCTTCTCCTGCTATATCCGACACAATCCGAGTATACGCTTTTTGTCAAAGAACGCCCCTATACCGCTAGTAAAGAATGATTAAAGTGGAATTCGAACCTGAATATTTGGCGGACCCGCCGGAATCCGCTCCCTCAATAGCCAGCAAATTAATTTTGATTTCAATAACGCGATTTCAGCGTTATTGAAAAATCAATAACACAAAGCGAACCTTTGTCATTCGACCTCCTCTGGGGTACCGATGAGCGTTCAAACCATCCTTCTAAATCCAACCTTAACTCCGAAATACTCCTCAAGAACCGTTCTGAGACCAACTGTTACGATGCCATATGAAATCGCATTGGCTTGTTCCAGTGTTACCGAATGCGAATGCAGAGATCTTAAGAACATATCATTCAGTCCTGAGGTCATTACGTCTATTACAGATTCCACAGCAGGATCGTTTCCGTTATAACTGATCTTCAAATCTTCCAACATCCGTTCTTTCAAAAAAGAACGATACTCCATTGCATATGAGTAATCTCTGTATTCCAGAACAAGAGGCACCAAATATCTCTCATTCTCATCGAATAACCTTTGGAATCCGGGGATGAATTCAGTGTAGTCTATGTTTTTCCTATCGGTCTTGGCAAATAGATCTTTTATCTTTGTCATCTGTTCATTCTTTATCGACTCTAATACCTCATCCAATGATTTGTAGTGATAATAGAATGTAGTACGATAAATACCTGCATAAGAACAAACATCTCCAACAGTGCATTTGTTCTCCTCTCCCCTCTCATAAAACGACCAATATGCATCCTGTATCTTCTTCCGTGTTCTTGCCCTCGCATCATGATACTCTGCCATATCATCCCTTCAAATTACAACATAATGATGTTTTTTGTAGTATTTATTTATATATTAAATATTACACTTTAAATAAATTCATATCTATGTCACCTTGACTATCCGGCATATGTGCCGGGAATCGGAGGCTACACCATGAAGAAGATTTTGGTCCTCAACGGAAGCAAGAGGAAGAACGGTAACTCATACGCACTGGAGAAAGTGATCTGCGAAAAACTGAACGGCAAGGCTGATGTCATTACCTTCAATATCGGTGAGAAAGACGTCAAAGTATGTCAGGCCTGTGACGGATGCAAGAGACAACACACACCCAACTGCGTCATCAAGGACGATTTCACATCATTGATCCCCGAAGTGGACAAGTGCGATGCCATGTTGATCCTCGCACCGGTTCATTGGGATCAATTCCCCGCACAGCTGAAAGCGGTACTGGACAGGACCTACTCTTTCATGGACTTCACCCAGCCCGATATGTCCATGGCTACTAGGAAGGATAAGAAAATCGGCGGATACTTCTTCGCTGGATTCGGGCCCGTCGACATCTACACGAAGATGGTTGAGACCAACCTGAAGAACTTCGGAACCGCAGGGTTCAGACAGAGCATGGCACACGTTGCAGGTGATGCAAATGTCCCCGGCAGCATCATGGACAAACCGGATGATCTGAAAGCATTCGATGACATGATTGCTTGGCTAATTGCTTGAAACAACTTGTCCCGCGATAATTGGCGGGACATTAAACCCTTATTCTTTACCTGACAATTACTTCTGGACAGTTAGAAAAGTGAACCCGCCGGGATTCGCCCCAGTCATCATCCAGCATCTTGAATCGTAAGTGCAATAGGGCATCAAGAATGTTTAATGAGGGTGCATTAAAATCTTTCCGAATAAGTAAAGACCAACGAAAAAAGAGCATACTTAATGATGCATACTATGTCCCGCTATATGCTAAACAGGTGATCAGATGGCAGACAACAAGAAAACCATTACAGCACTCTTGTTCATGATAGTGCATGGCATCGTTCGTATTTGTAGTCTTTACCGATGATTCACGACAGCAATAAATAGGCGGGGGGCTCTCTATGTCTGTCCGGAGGCCACTGACATGAAAGAACAGCTTATCAAAGAATTCAACAAGTTAGGAATTGCCGATATGGAAGAAGTGAAAGAACTCCATGAAGGCAAAGGAAGTTTTGTGAATCTGGAGTTCCCGATACCGAGTGGTCAGTCCGTGAAACTGTGGGATGACAACAAGACATACTACATCAATCAGATCGAAAAGGCCGGGAGCACAAGATGCTACGGCTTGGTCGCAGATGAGAAATACCTGTTGGTCTGCGAGTATGGTGTTGACGGGGCGGATGCAGAGATCATCGTATTCAAACGTTGGAATTAGACAAGGTCAGCGAAAAAAGAGTATACTGTATGCAGTTTGATTTGTCCACTTCAATTAATCAAAGTAGTATGGAAAACTGACAGGTTTGGATTCGAACCCAAATCTGAAGCGGACCCGCCGGGATTCGAACCCGGGTCTAGGGCTCCGGAGGCCCCGATACTATCCAAGCTATAATACGGGTCCAGAGAACAATTGATAGGAAGTTTTTGGAAGGGAAGAGGTTTGGCCCGTCGATGAACCGGGCGATCCTGGAGTCCCCGTTTGAGAGGGTGGGGACCGAATGAAGATATCCTTCCTTACTCTTTCTTGAACTCGGTGTATCCGCACTTGCCGCAGGATACACGGTCCTTGTGTGTCGCCATGTAGACGCCGGGTCCGCACTTAGGGCAGACAGGCTTCTTGCCGACTGCGTCACCCTTCTTCACGGACGCTTTCTTTGCTGCTGCTTTTGCTGCCATTCAAATCACTCCGAAGGTGCCTCGGGTGCGACGTACTCGGGCTTCTGCATTCCGTTCCTCTTGAGGATGTACTCGGGCTCGATTGCCTGTGCGTCCTCTTTGGTCGCGTAGATCTTGGCGTATCCCTT
>JAFSYZ010000285.1 GCA_017455785.1 Candidatus Methanomethylophilaceae archaeon | reverse complement strand
GCACCCACCCTTGCCGGAATAAAATGCGGCAGTATCTTCAGATTATTCGGTAATCCGAAGGGCCTCGCCAACGACATCAAAAAGATCAACTCACAACTAGCTCCATTCGGCATAAATGTCACCACATTCAGGGTCAGGTGCGGAACACTCATCTACGTATACCGTGATGATCTCCTTCAGCGCATGATGACATCGGACAGCAGATCCGTGGACCTATTATCGGGATTGGACTATTGCACATCGTCCACGGAAGGTCTGGTGGAATCATTGGGAAGGAAGACCGAGGAACAGGGATGCGTACCTCATGAGATAGGTCTGTTCCTCGGATACCCCTACGATGACGTCAAGGGTTTCATGGAGAACCATGGTAAGAATGCCAAGTGCAGCGGATGCTGGAAGGTGTACGGCTCCGTAAACGAAGCGATGAGACTGTTCGCACTGTACAGAGAATGCAGGCGCATCTACAGCATGAGATACCAGAACGGCATGAGCATAGGGGAACTGGCGGTAGCATAAACGATTATAGGAATACGCCGTTACCGTTGTCATGGAACCCGTTGGGATCACCGATCTAGTTTTCACAGAGAGGAGGAACCTGTACACAGTATCCCGTAACCCTGGAAAGAGGGTCTACGGCGAACGCCTTGTGAATATCAAGGGCACGGAGTACAGGGAATGGATACCCAGCAGGAGCAAGTTATCAGCGTACATCATGTGCGGGGGGAAGGCTTTCCCGTTCAGAAAGGATTCGACAGTGCTCTATCTCGGAGCTGCAAGCGGTACGACAGCATCCCATGTCTCGGACATCGTTTCTGAAGGCAAAGTATACTGCGTGGAGTTCTCACCGAGATCCTTCAGGGACCTTGTGAAGACGTCCGAGGGCAGGGACAACATGATGCCCATCCTCGGCGATGCCACCAGACCCGATGAGTACTCATTCGCATTGGACAGGGCCGACATAGTCTATGAGGATGTGGCACAGAAGAGACAGGCGGGTATCCTTGTAGATAATATGGAACGTTACTGTGCCAGGTTCGGCATGGTGAGCGTTAAGGCACGCTCGGAGGATGTGACCGCCGACCCGAAGGAAGTGTTCAGGATGACGGAGGCACGTCTGAAGGAGAGAGGGTGCAGGATAATGGAATCCGTACCTCTCGACCCGTACGAGAAGGACCATATGATGATAGTGGTCGAGAAACTGCGTACAGCGTATGTGGTCGCATTCAAGGACGGGAAATATCTGATGGTGCACAACAGGAAGCGCAACGGATGGGAGATGCCCGGAGGGAAGATCGAAGGTGACGAAACCCCGGAGGAAGCAGCGAGAAGGGAGTGCATAGAGGAATCCGGTTATGATGTGGACATCGTTGCCGTGAAGGATATCGGATACTGCAAGGTATGCGCCGGGATCGTTAAAGAAAGGGTATCGGACGGTGAGATGGAATCCGATCTATTTGATTCACTTCCGGAGAACCTTGCGTTCGATACGGATGAGTACAATACAGTGGTCCCTTGGGCCAGGATGATTATAGAAAAGTGATGTCCTGATGGTCCGACGGTATGACCGTCGGACCTTCCAGGACCGTTAGAGTTTATTCAAACCTCAATCCCACATCTTGCCTTTCACTTCAGGTGAGAAGAGCATGACGAGCAGCATGATACCCTCGATCAAGGGTATGATACCGACCAGGATGATGAGTGAGAGTATACCACCGATGATCATCAGGATGAACACGATAGCGAGGACGATGAAGATGATGTTGTCCGCAACGTTCTTCTGGCCGTCGGTCATGAAGTATGCCATCAGGAAGCACAGCACTGCGATGACGATAGCGGTGATTCCACCGGAAACGCTTCCTCCGATGAAGGAGAAAATCGCGTCGACAACATTGGAGATTGCGCTGACGGAAACGAATCCTGTCAGTACTCCGTACTTTGTCTTTGCATCGTCGATGTATCTGTCAATAGGTATGAGGTAGTCACCCTGGTATACGCCGAATGCGTAGATCAGGATGATCAGGTCGCCGATGATCGAACCGACACCTGCCCATACTGACATCTTGGTGTCGTTGATGCCTACGAACATCATGAACGCGGCGAGGATTATTCCGACGATCGAAACGATCATCAGAACAAGTCCGAAGTTCTTAGTCTCGTCAAAGAATGACATAATACACGATTTTTGTTTTAATTTATAAATGTGTCTGATTCTGAGACTGTTTAGGCCGACTGGATTGCATATTTTTGTTTATAGCAGACTTGCAAGAGCTGCAAAACAGTACCCAATTCTCGCCAGATAATGACATGGATACGTCATCTGAATCGCAGTATTGATTACCATACGATCCAATCACGTAATGATATGGAATCGGATGTCCTCATCATCGGAAGCGGCCCAGCAGGGATGTCCGCTGCATTCTTCCTCTCTGAGAACAGGGATCTCAGGATCACCGTCATAGAACGTCTCAGTGATCCACAGTATCAGAGGTATCACAGGATATGCGGAGGCGGGATAAGCAAGATGGCGTTCAAGGAACTGAAGGGTATGAAGCCCAGCGGCATACTCAACGAGTTCTCGAGGACAAGGCTCGTCTGGCCGGACGGTACCGAGATCATAATGAGAACACCTGGCTATATCCTGGATAGACTGACATTCCTCTCCGACCTGAAAGATGTCTGTAAGAGCAGAGGTGTATCG
>JAFSYZ010000284.1 GCA_017455785.1 Candidatus Methanomethylophilaceae archaeon | reverse complement strand
TTGGGGGACCATTCCTTTGTGCATTAGAACAGCGGTGGCACCGCCTTCGACGACATCGTTCACCGTCTTCCTCATATCCACGAGGCCTTCGACCGGACCGATGCTGATACCATGGTCCATGGGTACTACGACTGCATTTCCACTGTTCCTGTCAATGATACGTTCGATTCTGATCTTCTTTCCGAACATGACTATTACCGTGTCACGTGTTAGCACGGCACACTATATAATAATATTGATTGAAAATTTCAATCTACGATGGAGAGTTTACCGTTCTTGGCAGAGACTCTGACCATCGCCTTAATCTTGATGCCAAGTTCCTTGGAGACCTTTTCGATGTCATCGGTCTTGTCCAGGACGATAATAGCCATGACCAGCTCGGCACCACGGTCCTTCAGGGCCTGAGCGATCGATCTCAGCGTTCCTCCAGTGCTGATGACATCATCAAGGAGAACAACCCTGTCGCCCTTCTTTATGAAATTGATGTACATACCTACGGATTTCTCGTAACCGGTGTCCTTCTCTATGCAGATCTCATCGGGAAGGTCGTATCTTCTCTTTCTGAGGATCATGAACGGTTTGCCCGTCCTCATCGTGAATGCGGTGGCCATCGGTATCCCTAATGCTTCAGGCGCCAATATGTAGTCGAAATCGACATCGATCAACTCCTCGGCGTTTTGCGCAATCTCATCCAAGAGTTCCTTCGTCACCAAAGGGAATCCGTCGGAGATCGGATTAATGAAGTAATCATAATCACCTTTTTTGATAACGATGGAGTTGAGGAAATCTTTTTTGATACGTTCCGTACGCATTGCTACACCTTTGCTGATTATGATGCCTTCACGATTCGGTCGTCTCCAGGGCCTGTTCTTCGGTAGGGATCTCCGGCTGTGGTTCGGCCTCATCTTCAAAGAGCCTAGGGAGTGGACCAGTCTTATTGGCTTTGATCCTTCTTATCTGGAGTAAGATCAATACTGCCAGGACGGCTGCCGAGACGTATATGTGGGTCATGTTGTCGATCCCATTCGGTACCAGCAGTACGATGATTATGTCCAATATGGCTCCTATGAGGAACGGGCTCATGACCTCATGGATCTTGGCCTTCTCTTCTGATATCTCATCATTCTGTTTCGCGAGGTTCCTCTTTCCAGCATCCAGGACGTAAAGTGAATAACGTATCAGACTGACCAGTTTCGTCAACGGCAACAGAAGGATCAGCAGGTTGGCGACCAGGATGATTATCCTCCAGGTAGGATCGTCCATTCCGAAGTTGTTGACAAGCCACGTACATAACGGGTCGTATGAGTAGAAGAATATCACTTCCACGATCACAACCAGGAATATGAGGAAATATGCATTGGCAAGGCCTTTGTTGAATGAGGCCCTTGTCCTGTTGGACACCATGCCGAGTTTCGCATACAGTTTGTCCCTGTGTGATGTGAGTGCCGCGAAGAACCTGCTCAGGAATCCCGGCATTTTGGCCACAGCGCCGTCATAGATCTTATCCGAATATGTACCTAAGAACGGCAGGGCGACCATGGATAATAATGCGGCACCGATGACGGATGAATAGAACGAACCATCTACCGCACCGGCGTCCAGCGCCTGTTTGGCGATGATGAAGGCGAACTCTCCCATCGCACACAACGATACGGCGGAAATGAAACCAACACGGCTGTCCCCGTTCCCGACCCAGAATCCAAGGAATACGGTGCATGTCTTGAATATGGCGAATGCCGCGAATATCACTATGATAGGCACTATGTTGTCGACCAGTGAGCCGATGACGACTTCCATTCCGACCGATATGAAGAACATGGCCATGAAGACGCTTTTCAACGGTTCCACGAAATGTTCCACATCCTTATGGGGTTTGGTCATACCAACGAAGACTCCGCCAAGGAATGCTCCGATAGCTATTGATAATCCTATCAATTTGGCAGCCAGCGCCAGTGCGAACGCGATACCAAGACACAGAAGGGAGATTAACTCTGAATTCGTCCTCTCGCTGCACCAATCTATGATACGAGGCACCACATACAGGCCTACCGTGAAACAGGCGATCATGAATATCGCAATCTCGATTATCAGTACGATGAGCGAATCAGTGCTCATCGACCCTCCGTCCAACATGGGTGTCAGCATCGACAGCATGATGACCTGTCCTATATCCTCGATGATGACAATCAGGATCAGCATATCGACGTCTGCCGTCTTCAGTTTTCCATGGGACTTCAGCACAGCCAAGACCACTGCGGTGCTCGAACCAGATATGATACAGCCTAGACAGAGACTCTGCAGGGCGTTATAACCGAGCAGATTGCCTACTAACATGCCTCCGAGGACCATCAACGGCAACTGTATGAGACTGACGACAAGGGCGAATTTACCTTGGGATCTAAGCTTACGTACATCGATCTCCATACCTATGGAGAACATCAGAAGGATCATACCCAGGTTGGAGAATAGCTCCACGAGCGATTGGGCATCCTCGTTCAAGGTCATCGTGTTGGCGATGATTATACCAGCTACGAGGAATCCGATCAAGGATGGCAGTTTCAGTTTACCCAATGCGATGGAACATACAGCTGATAACAGTACTAGAGTCGACATCAATGTTACCAGAGCTAGCTCTTCCATCGGATTGGTCCACCTATAGGTTAGATGAGGTGTGGCATGCAAGGCGATATAAAATAGTTAACGGACCAAGGCAGTTTTGTTTATAATTCAGAATCCTGAGTTTATTGTCGAATAATCCGAAGCTTGTCACATCAATGATGATGTACCAGACATCTCGATGTTATTTACCGACGAAATATGTGGACGGCCACAGCCTACTGTTTTATCGGGATGGGGATGAACCTGTGTTAAGAAATCACCTCCACCTCTCCGTGCGGCTGTTCTTTTTATCGCTTAATATATTAGAGCAATACGTGTTATAGGATAGCATGAGAGCCGGAAGCGCACGCACCTTATGTTTGGTCCTAGCATTGGTCATGTTGACCGTACCAGTGATGGCGATAGGGTGTGATGCTGAACCGATTTCATCGGATAATGATGATATCTCGATACCATCGGAGGATGCAACGGCGACCCTCGATCAGTTGTTTGGCGGTCTTTCTGTCTTCGGTGATATGAAAGGAAGGCTACCGGAAGCCGTGGGTGCGAGAATCCCCACTGATTTCCCATCCATAGAGGATATCGTGGAATGGATTAACGAGGACAAGAAATCAGAGGTTATCATCATCGATAAGGACCTTACCGTAGGTTCAGGTGAATTCTTCCACATCGGTTATGACAACGAATACAGGCTATCTGAAAAGATTACGATAACTATCGAGGAAGGAGCGACGTTGGGCATAGGTCCCAACTATACAGTCCTCGGCAGTGATGTCAAATTCATCCTCATGGAGGGTTCCAAGTTGTCCATATTCAACAACGAGTATCCTATCGATGAGGTTGTGACCGTGGTCATAAACGGTACGATGGGTAATGAGGTCCGTATGGAGGAGGACCATTCCGGAACCAACACCTTGGTGACGCTGGGGATGGATGTGGACATCAATGGTTCCATCTCGATAAACGACAGCATTTACGTCAAAGGGGCGATCTACGATGAGATCTCTTTGGATATGACCGTTGAGATCCCCCCTTCAGGGGATGCTAAGGCGGAAGCAAAGTTGAATGTCAACTTCTCCTCATTGACGATAGACGACGGCAATGAAAAGATATCATTAGGTATAATCATCATCGGTCTTGAAGGTACTATGGATCCTGAGAAGAAAGAGGATCATATAGTTATCACTGGGGACGTCAAGGCCAATCTCGAATACACATCCGGACATGGGAATGATGAGTTCATCATCAAATTTCCGATGACCTCCACGTTGAACATATCCATTCCGGTGGATGAGGGTGCATCTGACGATGACATCCTCTTCATGGCGTATATCGACGCGAAGGGGGATATGAAAGCATCGAACAACGTTTATAAGTTGGATTGCAAGGACCTGACGATAACCGCTGCTGTCAATGTCAGATACTATGATGAAGAATTGTTGTTCA
>JAFSYZ010000283.1 GCA_017455785.1 Candidatus Methanomethylophilaceae archaeon | reverse complement strand
ACATGGATGAAAGGATACAGATGCGCGGTATAAAGATTGGCTTGATTTCCATGATTTTTAGTCAAAACTAATCATTCCATCGGGCGATGTTATATCCTATTAATAGGATGAGGAGACGATGTCAGGCAAGCTGGTAGCGGTCATAGTCGCATTATATGTTGTAGCAGCGGGTGCTGCCGCCGTTATTATCCTGACACAACAGCAATCCGAAGGCGGGGAATACAAGATAACGTACGATCTCAACGGAGGTTCCAGCAACAACCCCTCCACATACGATTCCTCCAAAGGATTGATTCTTGAGGATGCCACCCATCCGTACCTGACATTCAGCGGATGGTTCGACGACTCCGGTAAGAAGGTGACGTCAATACCATCGGGGACCAAGGGGGACATCCGCCTCACCGCGGAATTCGCATCCAACTTCGGCAAGGAGCTCACGTACTCAGTGACAGGCACTACATATTTCGGAGTTGCCACAGGGGATGCCACGTTGACCTACATCAAGGATGACGGTCAGAAGTACCTTGTTGATCTGGAGGTCATCTATTCGGACGGAACCGATACGGCAGTCGTATCCGAATGTCTGGTACTTACCGATTCGATGGATGGATACGAGGTCTATTTCGACAATGAGAGACTTCCGGTGACCATCGCTTGGGACCATGTATATGGACGTATAACACTGACGATGACATCGTCGAAGGATGTTCATGTGAAAGAGAAGATCACGATATCTGCCACATCTGACAGCATATCCATAGACGGATCTGGTACATACGATGTAGGGGACAAGTTCATATTGATTCCCGAAGTGGATGAAAGACTCTACCGTGTCGACGGATGGTATCTCGATGGTGAGAAGGTATCGGGTGCTTTCAGATTGGAATACGATCATGCCTACAAAGATTGCGTTTACACATTCAAATCAACGAAGATGAAAAACCTGGAAGAGGCTACGGATGTCGGTGAACTGTATACCCTCAGACCTGATGCATCCATAGTCACTGGAGTATGCAGCATTATCGACAAGGAGACAGAAGATACCATAGCCGAATTGGAGATCGATGGGATTGCTCCGACCTATGTGTTCGAGAAAGCGGGGATTTACACGATAGAAGCAGTCGGAAAGGACGCGGACGGCAATGATTGCTCATCCTCATACGACATGCTTGTCGACGACATATTACCTAAAACATTTGAATGGACTTTCAAAAATAAGGATTATAAGATGACCATCGACATCCCATATCACATCTACTACGCTTACTCAACTGCTCCACCTACCGAGAGGGTACAAGATAAGAAGGACATTTCAAACAACACAATTTATGTCACATACTTCGACCCTGTCGTACTCGAAGTATCATCGAAACTGTACGATTTAGCGAAGAAGGAGGGATTCGGCCCCAAGGACACAGCTGGATTGGTCCTAGCGTTCGTTCAATACATCAAGTATACCTCCGATGACAAGGGGAAAGAAGGCAGAGAATACTGGAACTATGCTGTGGAAACACTCTTCGAACAACATGGGGACTGCGAAGATACTTCGATGCTGTTCTGTGCCATTCTCAAACCGTTAGGATACAAGGTATCCGAATTGGTGTTCAACTTCCCCGGCCATATGGCTGCAGGTCTTGCTCTCACCGATGGTGACGTTGGATACGTACTGTTCCCTAAGGACAGTGTGAACTACTACTTCTGTGAGACCAGTGAGGAGAGGTACATAGGATACGTGATCGGTCAGAGACCCGTCTTCAAATACGATGGTTCGCAGTATTTGCTCATCATATTGTGCTGCAATGGCTTTTTCGGTAAGTGCAGTAATGATATCTT
>JAFSYZ010000006.1 GCA_017455785.1 Candidatus Methanomethylophilaceae archaeon | reverse complement strand
TTTATTTTGCAGGTTTCTTGTTACTATTATTTAATAAGAAACGAGGGTATAATCAATCGTTAGTGTTACTACAATAGTATTTTTATTCTCGAAATGTATCCATCAACCCCGGGCAGATACCGACATGCCTGAGACAACGGTGAAACGATGAAGGACGGAATATTGCTTATAGGGTACGGAACAAGGAAGGGCAACCTGGAGGATGTACTGAAATCACAGGCCACTAGGATAGGAGATGCCGCCGATTGCGATGTGGGCATCGCATACTTCCGCGTAAGTTCGCCGACGATACCCGAGGCAATCGAGAAGATGGTCAATGACGGCGTAGAAAGGATCATCGCCGTCCCCTACTTCGTCGCTGACGGAACGCTCACCCACGAACTCATCCCCCAGAAGATGGGACTCGGACCCAACGTCTACATCGGTGAGAGGGAGATCTCAGGGAAGAAGGTCCTCCTGTATCTCACGAAATCGTTCAACTTCTCCACCATCGTCACCGACATCATCTGCGACAAGATCAAGAATGCGGGCGGCAACAAGGATTCAGGCATCCTGATCCTGGGCCACGGGTCCCGCGACCCCACACTCATGAACAGGACTGTCGTCGAACGCAACGCACAGCGTCTGATCGCCAGAGGTTACAATCACACCGAATTCGCATTCAACGAGTTCTGTACACCCACCATCAGGGAATCCATCGACAGGCTGGTAGATGAGGGTGTGAAGGACATAATATGCATACCCCTCTTCATCGCCATGGGGCTGCATCTGGGCGATGAGATCCCGGAACAGATAGGCATACCCCCGTACAGCGACGGCGGTGAGATAACCGTCAAAGGAAAGAAGATAACGGTTAAGTACACGCGCCCGCTCGAAGATGATCCGCGTCTCACCGACCTTGTCCTGTCCAGAGCCAATGACTTCCTGGACGACTGAATCCATAGAATCCTTTATTTCTGAGAATGGGGATTGTTCTTTGTGGAATCTAGTAACACGATTATCTATCGCGTATCCGCCGTCGGGATCATAGGCAACATCCTGCTGTCGGCATTCAAGTTCGTGGCAGGTGTGCTTGGCAATTCCAGTGCCATGATCTCCGATGCGGTCCATTCCACATCCGACATAGTCGCAACGATCGTCGCATATTTCGGTGCCAAATTCGGGCACAAAGGGAACGACGAGGACCACCCATACGGCCATGAGCGCATCGAATGCATATTCACGCTGTTCCTCGGTCTGATACTCCTCGGGACCGGTCTGCTGATAGGTTACGAGGCCATCGTGAAGATAGCGACCAGTTCATACGGTGAGGAGCCAGAGATGATAGCCATCGTCGCCGCCGTCGTGTCGATCGTTTCCAAAGAACTGATGTTCCATTACACCATGCATTACGCAAAGATCCTGGATTCGGATGCTTTCAAAGCGGACGCATGGCACCACAGGTCCGATGCGCTGTCATCCATCGCCGCACTGATAGGTATCTCATTGGCGATGATGGGCTTCCCGATCATGGATCCTGTCGCCAGCATGGTCATCTGTCTGTTCATCGTGAAGATGGCCGTCGAGATACTCGTCGACAGCATCAACAAGACGGTGGATGCATCCTGCGACTGCGATACCGTCGAGTGCATGATGAGAACGGCATCCGAAGTGGAAGGCGTCCTGAAGGTGGACATCATGAACACCAGGCTGTTCGGGAACCGCGTCTACATTGACATGGAGATAACCGTCGATGGGAAAATCTCCGTGGAGGAGGGACACAGGATAGCCGAGAACGTCCACCACACCCTTGAAAGCAAATATCCGTCGATCAAGCATGTGATGGTACATGTGAACCCGGAGGGCCAGCCTCCAGAGGAATGATTACTACAATATTGGTAGTATATCATTATTTTATATAGAAATACAATCATACACAAAATCATGGGGAAACACGCCAAAGAGCGCCGTACGGCGGCTAGGCTGAAGACCTCCGGTGGCAACACTGTGCCCGAGACCATGCCCGCAAAGCACTCGAAACACTGAATCAAAAGCCACGACCCGATGATCGCGTGAAAC
>JAFSYZ010000282.1 GCA_017455785.1 Candidatus Methanomethylophilaceae archaeon | reverse complement strand
TGTCAGCCAGTCGATACGACCTGTGGCATCCTCGCCTGCTATTATCTGAGCACCGATGATCCTGTGTGAGAACCTGTCGGCGATGATCTTGACTGTGAGTTCCTTTCCTCCGGGGTAGTATCTGGCACGTGTGAGTCCTGTTGCTTTTCCCTCGACGGTCTCGATACCGTACCATGATGCCAGTCCCAAGGAGAGACCGGTACCTGCTATGTGGATGTCACCTATGACGCTGACCCACGGGCTTGCTACGGGTCCGATGTTCATGTTCGCACCTGCCGCGTTGGCACCCGCAACGGCACCCTGCCTGACGGCGGATGATCCGAGCTGGCTCATCGTAGGTCCTGCCATGACCGCGGACTGGCACTGAATGACATCACCTGCAAGGTAGACGTCCTTCACGAGCCTTCCTCTGGAGTACGGCTGCATAGTGGGTGAGACTGCGACGGCACCAAGCTGTCCGATGTCCAACCCGAGCATCTTGGGGATGGTCAGGTTGGCACGTACGCCTGTAGCGAATATGACCATGCCGCACTCGTAATCGGTGCCTGCTGCGGTGACCGCTTCCACCTTCCCGTTCCCTTTGACGGCCTGGATAGGTGCCTTCATAACGAACTTTATGCCCATTCCCTCAAGGTACTTCTGGATGGGGTCCGCCATGTCCTTGTCGGCGATACGCGGGATTACCTGGTCCATCATCTCGATGACGATGACCTCCTTCCCTGCGTCCTTGAGCGCAAGGGCCATCTCCAATCCGATGACTCCGGCCCCGCCGATGACGACGGTCTTCACATCCTTCAACGCGGCCTGAATAGCCTTTCCGTCGGTGATCGTCCTTACTACGAAGACGTTTTTCAGGTCGGTGCCCTCGATGGGAGGGATGAACACATTTCCGCCGGTGGCGATGACGAGTGAATCGTACTCGTACTCCTTACCGTCGGCCGTGACCTTCTTCGTTGCTCCGTCGACTGCTGTGACTGACGTCTTCGTGTATACCTTGATCCCCCTTTCCTTCTCGTAGTAGGCGGGATCGTGCATGATGATGTCCTCCCATTTGGCCCTTCCTTCGATGGCCCAAGGGATAACGCACGGGGAATATGCGATATTCTCGTCCTCCGTGAACACCTTGACATCAGCTGTTGGATCCTTCTTCTTCGCGGATGATGCCGCTGTCATTCCTGCGGCACCGGATCCGATAACGATGATCTTCTTTGACATGTTATGCCCGATTACCCGATTGGGGATGTTATTAAATAGGTTTGTGCGCACGCGGACGTTCCTTTAATTAACCCGTGGGGGATACCTTCAGACGATGGCATTCAACAAGGAGAGGAAACCCAACGAGCTCGAGACCCTGTGGAAGGAGAAGGACGTCATCGACGGACAGGTATCCGACGCCATGGTCATGATCATGCGTACCAACGGATGCGTTTGGGCGAAGAACAGCGGGGGTTGCACCATGTGCGGGTACCGTACTGCATCGCTCAACGGTGTGACCGTGGATGATCTCATGGCACAGGTGGATCAGGCTATGTCGAGGTACAAAGGTGAGCCTTTCGTCAAGATCTACACCTCAGGCAGTTTCCTCGATGAGAACGAGATCCCGCTGCCAGTGAGGGAGAGGATGTTCCAGGAGTTCTCGGGATGTAAGCGCATACTCTTCGAGAGCCGCCCGGAGTTCGTGAATGCCGATGTGCTGTCAACATTACCTAAAACGACGACGCTGGCACTTGGATTGGAGAGTCATGATCCGATAATCATGGAGAGGAGTATCAGGAAAGGTTTCACCCCGGACGATGCACGCATCGCAGGCGAGTCCGCCAAGGATGCAGGGCTCATGGTCCGTTCATATCTTCTGCTGAAACCGCTGTTCCTCCAGGAGGGGGAGGCCATCAGGAGCGCGGTTGAATCCGCAAGGTTCGCGGACCCCTTCTCCGATGAGATCTCCATCAATCCCATCAACGTGCAGAAGGGTACGGTCATCGAGAGGGTATGGAAGAGAGGGGACTACAGACCGCCGTGGATCTGGTCGTTGATCGAGGTGTTCAGACAGTTATCTGGCACTGTCAATTCGAGGCTTATGTCGTCACCGTCCGGAGGTGGCAGTCAGAGAGGTGTCCACAACTGCGGTGAATGCGATCAGAGGGCATTGGAGGCGGTGGAGAGATTCTCGTTCTCGCAGAATCCGAAGGACCTCGATGTCAAGTGCGAATGTATCAGGACTTGGCAAAGTTATATCTCTTCAGAAACGCTCCTCGGTACAGCGGCGGACCTGGATAGAGGGTTCGGCAGCGATCTGACGATCAGGAAGTGAAGGGATGGATTTCGACATCAAGAAGGGATGCTACAAGAACGTGGAGGGCGAGGCTCTGCCCGCACTCATGAAAGAGGTCTTCGGGGACGTCAAGAAGGAAGGCGATGCGTATGTGTCAGCATACGGCATAATGACCCGTATCGAGGTAAAGGTGGTCTCCAAGGAGAGGCTCGACATTGTCACCGAGAATAGGACGGGCCCCATGACGGATGAGGAGATCCTCGAGAGCAAGAGGAAACTCAACGAGTTCGCGTTCAAGGCCACCGGATTCGATGCCAAGGCACGTATGAAGAGGGCCCAGAAGAAGGCCAAAGAAGGGAAGCTCTGAGCTTCCCCCAAACCCCTTCCTATATATTATACAGAAATCACGCAAGGTTTATATACACGCTGTGGTTAGCCCGTCTCAAGATTAATACGCAAGATGTTCGACCAGACACATCGGGCAATGCGAAAAGGCAACCCATATCCATGGTCTCATGTCGATTGTTATCGAGATGTGGACACGGTGTCACGGTCGAGGATTAGACGTTGAGATCGACTTGATGCGAGATTAGCGAAGAAACTCTCGCAGGATGTGAAATATGTCACAAAGGAGACGTCCAAAGAGGGGATCACGTGCGTACGGGCCCAGGAAGAGAGCTCAGTCGCAGACACCCCGCCTAGATTCTTGGCCTGAGGTATCAGGTACACCCAAGATTCAGGGATTCGCCGGCTACAAGGCCGGTATGACGCACGCTTTCATAGTCGACAAGCGTGCGAACACGACGACATCCGGAATGGAAGTCCAGGTACCGGTAACGGTCCTTGAGGTCCCTCCGATGAAAGTCGCAGCAGTTAGATTCTACGAGAACACGATCTACGGACTGAAGACCGCAGGCGAAGTATGGGCAAAGGACCTCGATCCCCTGCTCACCAAACGCCTCAACGTGCCGAAGAACCACGACGAATCATCATTCGCCAGGTACGACGGTGTCGATATCGAGGATGTTCGCGTCATCGCCTACACACAGCCCAAGATGGTCAAGGGAGTCCCCAAGAAGGTCCCCGACATCATGGAGCTGAGGATCGGAGGCGGAAGCGTCGACGAGAGGAAGCAGTTCGCAGAGGGAATCCTCGGCAAAGAGGTCACGATCAACGACTTCTCACCCGAGGGAACACTCATCGATGTTATCGCCATCACCAAAGGTAAGGGATTCCAGGGAGCAACCAAGCGCTGGGGTATCAAGCTCTTGTCACACAAGAACAGCAAGCACCGCCGCGGAGTGGCAAACCTTGGTCCTAAGAGACCCGGTTACGTCAGGAGCACAGTTCCCCTGGCAGGTCAGATGGGATACCACCAGAGGACCGAGTTCAACAAGCAGATCATGAAGATCGGAGCTGAGGGATCCGAGATCACCCCCAAGGGTGGATTCCTCAACTACGGAGATGTAGTCAACACCTACGTCCTCATCCACGGATCCGTCCCCGGACCCACCAAGAGGCTCGTCAGGCTCAGAGATGCCACAAGGGCACCCAAGAAGGCCAAGGCGGAGGCAGCGGACATCACATACATCTCCACAGCATCAAAGCAGGGGGCATGAGTTAGATGGCACAGACAAATGTTTATTCGGTCAAGGGAGACGTCGCTGGAAAGATCGATGTCCCTGCAGCCTTCGACACCCCGTACAGGCCTGACCTGATCAAGAAGGCGGTCCTCGCAGCAGCGGCCAACAAGAGGCAGCCCTACGGACCCAACAAGCTCTCAGGAATGAGGCACTCGGTCAGCACCTGGGGTAAGGGACGCGGAACAGCACGTGTCCAGCGTATCCACGACGGCAGCAAAGCCACGGAGTCACCTAACAACGTCTCAGGACGCAGGGCCCACCCGCCACTGCCCGAGAAGGATTGGTCACTCAAGGTCAACCAGAAGGAGCGTGTACTCGCACGCAAGTCAGCTCTCGCAGCAACAGCATGCGCAGAGTGCGTCAAGGCACGCGGTCACCAGTTCGACGACAACGTCTCGTTCCCCATCGTAGTTGAGGACGAGATCGAGACGATCGCCACCACCTCAGAGGTCTACGAGCTCTTCGACAAAATGGGCATCGCTTACGATGTCGACCGTGCGAAGAACGGAACTAAGATCCGCGCAGGTAGGGGTAAGATGAGGAACAGAAAGTACCGCACACCGGTATCAGTACTGTTGGTCATCGACAACAAGGATGCAGCGGTCGTCAAGGGAGCCAAGAACCTGCCTGGAGTACAGGTCGAGACAGTCAACAGCATCAACGCAGCTGTGCTCGCACCCGGAGGAGACGCAGGAAGGCTCACAGTGTACACCAAGACAGCCATCGAGAAGATAGGAGAGTGGAAGCAGTGAAGCAGAACGATGTACTTATCAGACCGTTCGTGACAGAAAAGTCCATGAACGCCATCGGCGGAACACCCACTCAGGGCTTCAAGGACGGTAACAAGATCGAGTTCCTCGTGCACAGGAACGCCGACAAGGCCACCATCAAGACGGTCTTCGAGGAGCGTTTCGAGGTCAAGGTGGACAAGGTCTGGACCAAGATCCAGAAGGACGGAAAGCATGCGATCATCAAGCTCTCAGAAGGCTACTCAGCTGAGGATGTCGGAATGAGGGTCGGAGTATTCTGAAGGTGAGTGGACATGGCAAAGAGATTGAGAACACAGAGGCGCGGTTCCGGTGGTAACCAGTACCGTTCGCCCAGTCACAGGCACGTCGACGACATCAGGCTCCCCGCGTTCAGCACAGGGAACGGAGTCGTCAGGGACCTCATCCACGCACCCGGAAGGACATCACCCCTCGCGGTCATCGACTACGAGAACGGAATGGACTACCAGATCGCAGCAGAGGGAATGTTCGTCGGACAGAACGTCACGGTCGGACAGACCAAGGTCGCCCCCGGTAACATCATGTCACTGGCAGCGATCCCTGAAGGAACAGAGATACACAACATCGAGGGACAGCCCGGAGACGGCGGTAAATACGTCAAGGTCGCCGGAGCATCCGCGACAGTGGTCAGCAGGGGAGCAGTCGTCATCGTACAGATGCCCTCCGGAGCACTGAAGGAGTTCAACCCCAACTGCCGTGCAGCCGTCGGTATCATCGCCGGTAACGGAAGGGGAGACAAGCCCCTCGCTAAGTCAGGAAAGAATTTCCACACGCTCCGCTCAAGGTCGAAGGCACACTTCCACGTGAGCGGTGTGGCAATGAACGCAGTTGATCACCCCCACGGTGGAGGAAGTCACCCCCACATTGGAGGACCTAGCACCAAGAGCCGCAACGCGTGGCCTGGTCAGAAGGTGGGTCGCCTTTCACCTAAGAAGAAGAGCAAGAAGTGATTCATATGGGAAAAAGTAAGATAATGGGTTCGGCGAAAGCCTCCAGGAGAAAGTCCAGGAAGAAGGCAAGCTTGATCCAGGCAAGGAGGAAGAAGGAGTTCCTTTACCGCGGTTACACCCTGGAAGAGCTTCTCGCAATGTCGTTCGAGGAAGTCCTCGGACTGATGCCCTCCAGAGCCAGGAGGACTTACCTTCGCGGACTGAACTATGAGCAGCAGCTCCTGTTCGACAACCTGAAGAACGCCGAGGCAGGAGAGGTCGTAAGGACACACCGCAAGGATGTCCCTATCATCCCCCAGTTCGTAGGAAAGACAGTCAGTATCTATGACGGAAAAGAATTCAAGGAATTCGAGATCAAGCCATAGATGATCGGCCACTACCTCGGTGAGTTCATCATCACAAGGAAGCCTCCAGTCCACTCAGGACCCGGAGTCGGTGCGACAAGGTCTTCGAAGTTCATGCCGTTGAAGTGAGGTGTTTGATTTGAAAGGATATACAGCAGAAGCAGACCCTGACTACACAGCAAAGGCGATCGGTAAGGAGATGCCTATCTCCCCCAAGCTCACCCGTGAGGTGTGCGGACTGATCCGCGGCATGAAGGTCAACAGGGCGGTTGCAACACTCGAGGGCATCATCGCACTCGAGACACCCGTCCCGCTCAGGAGATACAACAAGCGTGTCTCGCACAAACAGGGAGTAGGACCCGGAAGATACCCGGTCAAGCCCGCAAAGGCAGTCCTCGCAGTACTGAACAGTGCGATCAAGAACGCAGAGTACAAGGGACTCTCCGCCGACGATATGTTCGTAAGGACTATCACGGCGTCCAGGGGAAGGACCACACCCGGTCACATGCCCAGGGCACACGGAAGGGCCACACAGTGGAACCAGGAGACAGTCAACCTTGAGGTAATCATAGAGAACATGGAGGTAGAGTGAAATGGCAGCAGAGAGAAGATTCGTTGCCGAGAACGTCCGCAGGGTTCTCCTTAAAGAGTACCTCATGAAAGAGGTCAGCCGTGCAGGATTCGGTGGTCTCGACGTCAAGAGGACGCCCATGGGAACACGTGTCATCCTGACAACGGAGCGCCCCGGACTCGTCATCGGAAGGAAAGGACAGACAATCAAGAACCTTACAGTCGCGATAGAGGAGCAGTTCGGCTTCGAGAACCCCCAGATCGAGGTCCAGGAAGTCGAGAACGCAAACCTGAACGCCCAGATCATGGCAGAGAAGCTGGCATTCTCCCTCGAGAGGGGATGGCACTTCCGCAGAGCCGGTCACTCCCAGGTCCGCAGGATCATGGAGGCAGGCGCAAAGGGATGCTACATCATCATCGCAGGCAAACTGACAGGTCAGAGACACAGGACTGAGAAGTTCAAGGACGGAAACATCAAGTTCTGCGGAGAGCCGAAGGCCAACTTCATGGACCACGGATACGCCGTGGCCAAGCTGAAGATGGGTGTCATCGGTGTCACCGTTCAGATCATGTCCAAGGACGCCAAGCTCCCTGCGGACACGACCGTGTTGGGAAGAACCGAAGCAGCAGAGAAGCTCCCGGAGATCTTCGCAGAAGACTACGTGGCGCCCAAGGCCGAGTCCGTTGAGGCCCCTGCAGAGGTATCCACCGAAATCGAAGGAGGACAGTGAGATGTCACTCAAGGTATCTGAAATCAGAGACATGACCGCGGATGAGCGCAACCAGAAGCTCAAAGAGCTTCGCGATGAGCTCATGCACGAGAGAGGTGTCTCAGCGATGGGCGGTGCACCGGCCAACCCCGGCGCGATCCGCGCATTGAGGACGGATATTGCCCGCATCTTGACCATCCAGAAGGAGGAGGAAGAGCTCTAATGGCGGAAATCTGCCCCGTATGTGGCTTGCCAAAAGAACTGTGCATGTGCGAGGAGATCGCACGTGAACAGCAGTCCGTAAGGATATCTGTTGACAGTCGTAGGTACGGAAAGGTCGTTACGGTGATCGATGGAATCGATGAGAATGACATCGACATCAACGATCTGGCCAAGAAATTGAAGAACAAGTGCGCCGCCGGCGGTACATGCAAGGACGGACGCATAGAACTTCAGGGCGATCACAAGAAGAAAGTGAAAGCCGTACTGGAGGAGATGGGCTTCAAGACGGAAGTCAGGTAAGATGAATGTTCGTGATCTCATGAGAATGGAACTCATTGGAATGGATGTGGAAGTGCTGTCAGCACCTTACTCCGGTGTATCCGGCGTGATTGTCGACGAGACGAAGAACACATTCACCATCGACTCGGCCGGAACTGAGAGGATGGTACCCAAGCCAGCCAATGAATTCAGATTCACATATGAGGGCAAGGAATTCGTCGTTAAAGGAAAAGATATACAACACCGACCAGAAGACAGGATAAAGAAGGTTAGGTGAATTCAATGACAGCAGGAATAAGGAATATCGGAATCAACGTCAACCCTCCTAAGTCGGAATGCAACGATCCAAACTGTCCCTTCCACGGCACCCTGCCGGTAAGGGGTCAGATCATCGATGGAAAGGTCGTTTCCATCAGGATGGATAAGACCGCAGTGGTTGAGAAGAACTACCTGAAATATCAGGACAAATACGAGAGATACGAGAAGAGGACCGGAAGGTATTCGGTGCACGCACCGTCATGCCTCGAGCTCAAGGTCGGCGATGAAGTGAGGATCATGGAGTGCCGCCCCCTGAGCAAGACGGTCTCCTTCGTCGTTATTGAGAAGAGGGAGTGAAATGAAGGGAATCGCTGGAAACCAGACAAGAGGCCTTCAGAACGGCTCCGAGATCACCGTCATCGACAACACCGGTGCCAAGGTGATCGAGATCATCACAGTGCCAGGCTACCACGGTGTCGCCAGGCGTGTCCCCTCGGCAGGTGTCGGTGACATGGTCATCGCATCCGTCAAGAAGGGAACCCCTCAGATGAGGAGACAGATCGTCTTCGCGGTCATCGTACGCCAGAGGCGCCCGATGAGACGCCCGGACGGAACGATGGTCTTCTTCGAGGACAATGCAGCTGTGATCACAACAGAGACAGGAGAGACAAAGGGAACAGACATCAAGGGTCCCGTAGCCAGGGAGGCAGCCGAGAGGTGGCCCCGTATCGCAGCTACGGCCAGTGTCATCGTGTGAGGTGTGATCATGGTCAGCAGCAAAGCAAGGAACCAGAGGAAGATGCGTGCGAACGCACCTATCCACGTCAAGAGGAAGATGCTCTCAGCACACCTCAGCGACGAACTCAGCAAAGAGTACGGAAAGCGCTCGGCAAGGGTCTGCGTAGGTGACACCGTCCTCGTGCTCCGCGGTGGAGAAGGAATCCGCGGAACAGAGGGTAAGGTCATCGGAGTGGACACCAACGAGGGCCGCATCACGATCGAAGGCATCACCATCAGCCAGGCCGACAAGACAGAGGTCGCACGCCCAGTGCACGCATCCAACGTCGTCATCACCAAGCTGAACCTGGACGATGCATGGAGAAAGGATGCTCTCAAGAGAGGAAAGGGGGCTAAGGAATGAGCTACCACATGAAGAGATTGGCAGCGCCGAGGTCGTGGCCCATCAAGAGGAAGGTCAACGTCTTCGCGGCGAAGCAGCGTCCCGGATCCCACTCGATCGAGACCAGTGTACCGGCAGTTTTCCTGCTCAGGGACATGATCAAGATCTGTGACACATCCAGGGAAGCCAAGAGGATTGTCGCCAACCGCGATCTGATCGTGGACGGCAAACCCGTAAGGAGCGTAAAGGCACCCGTCGGACTGATGGATGCGATCGCGATCCCTGCAATGGACCTCTACTACCGCATGGTCCTCACGGACAAGGGAAAGCTCACAGCTGTCCCAGTATCCAAGGACGAGGCGGGATGGAAGCTCTGCAGGATCGAGAACAAGACAAAGGTCAAGGGCGGAAAGATCCAGCTCAACCTCCACGACGGAAGGAACGTCATCCTCGACAAGAACGATTACAAGACAGGCGATGTCCTCAAAGTGGCGGTACCGTCACAGGACATCATAGAGGCATACCCCCTGGACAAGGACGCAGCAGTCCTGGTCGCAGCCGGTCAGCACGCTGGTCAGACGGAGACCGTCTCCGAGTACATCATCACAGCGGACTCATCCGAGAACATCGTGAGGTTCGTCGATGGAAGCGAGACAGTCAAGAGCAACGTGTTCGTCATCGGTAAGGGAGCACCCGCCATCAAGTTGCCGGAGGCATCCGAATGAGCAGCCCCAGGGATGTTCACGTTGAGAAGGTCGTCGTCAACATCGGTGTCGGCGAGGCCGGAGAGAGACTGACCAAGGCCTGCAAGGTCCTTGAGATGGTCACCGGTCAGAAGCCTGTCCAGACCATATCAAAGACGGTCAACAGGGATCTCGGAATCCGTGAGGGAATGCCCCTCGGATGCAAGGTCACCCTCAGGGGCGACGTCGCATCCGACTTCATCAAGAGGGCACTCGTCATCAGGGAGATGCGTGTCCCCGAGTACTCCTTCGACAAGGAAGGCAACATGTCATTCGGTATCACCGATTACACCGACTTCGACGGTATGAAATACGACCCCGAGATCGGTATCTTCGGAATGGATGTCAACGTCGTCCTCAGGAGGACAGGGAACAGGATCACCCAGAGGGCACTCCTCAAGAGGAGGATCCCCAAGGCCCACCGTGTTCAGCGCGATGAGGCCATCCAGTACATGAAGGATAACTTCAACGTAAAGGTGATTGAATGAAGCCAAAGAAAGATTTCGGCAGATCCAAGGGATGTACCCGCTGCGGACGCCGCAGAGGTATCATCAGAAGGTACGGAATGCACCTTTGCCGTCAGTGTTTCAGGGAGATGGCCCCCGAGCTGGGATTCAAGAAGTATTCGTGAGGTGAGAGGAGATGCAGAACGATCCATTGAATGACGCAATGTCAGTGATGAAGAATGCCGCAGAGAACGGAAAGAGCGAGTGCATCATCGAACCGTCCTCGAAACTCATCGGCCGTGTGCTGAAGGTTATGCAGGACAACGGTTACATCAACCAGTTCGAGTACATCGAGGACGGCAAGGCCGGCAAATTCCGTGTAATGATGAAAGGAGCGATCAACAACTGTGGAGTCATCAAGCCCAGGTACTCGGTCAAGGCGATCGACCTCGAGAAGTTCGAGGCAAGATACCTTCCGGCCCAGGACTTCGGTGTCCTGATCCTGACCACCACAGCAGGCGTGATCACTCAGACCAGCGCCAAAGAGCTTGGCGTCGGTGGAAAACTATTAGCGTTTGTATATTAGAGGAATCTAGATGACAATAGCAGGGAAAATCGAAAGCACCATCGCCATCCCCGATGGGGTGACCGTCACAAAGGACGGAAACACCGTAACGGTCAAAGGACCAAGGGGTGAATTGAGCAGAAACTTCGCGCACCCTAGCGTAATTGTTGCCATCGAAGGAGGTAACGTCATCGTGTCGTGTGAATACCCGAACATCAGGGAGAAAGCCATGGTCGGAACATTTCACGCACACGTGAGGAACATGATCAGAGGAGTGACAGAGGGTTACATCTACACTCTGAAGATCGTGCACTCGCACTTCCCGATGAAGGTAGCTGTTAAGGGAGACAAGGTTGAGATTAACAACTATATGGGAGGTCATGCACCCCGCTTCGCCGACATTCTCGCCGGCTGCAAGGTGAAGATCTCCGGTGCGGACGTTACAGTAGAAGGAAACGATATAGAGGCAGTCGGACAGACCGCAGCGAACCTCGAGAGGGCGACCTCAAGGGGAGGATTCGATAAGAGGGTCTTCCAGGACGGTATCTACATCGTACACAAATCCCACAAGGTGAAAGAATGAGCGCTAAGAACTTCAAGGACTTCCCCGGACTCACCGATGACAATGTCAAAGAGCTCGAGTCAATGGGAATAAACAGCGTCGAGGAGCTCACAGCAGCGCTCGGCAACGAGGACAAGGTCAAAGAGATAATCAAGAACCTGTCCGGAGTAGGACCCAAGACGGTCATGAAGTGGCAGAATGTCGCATCCGATGCGGCACCCGCCGAGCCCGCGAAGAAGGTAGCCAAGGAAGAGAAGACCGAGATCGTAGAGGACTCGAAGGCATACGTGCCCAACAAGAAACCCGAGATCGACGACGACACAGCTTCCGGACTCGCCAAGAGGGCACTCATCAGCGGCCGCAGGCCGGCATTCAAGAGGCAGGAGTGGTTCAGATACTCCAAGCTCGGAGAGAACTGGAGGAGACCCAAGGGAATCCACTCCAAGATGAGGAGACACATGAAGAGGCGTGTCCACATGGTCGACATCGGCTTCCGCGGACCCGCATCCGTGAGGGGACTCCACCCGTCGGGATTCGAAGAGGTAATGGTATACAACATCGACGGACTCAAGGACGTCGATCCCAAGGTCCAGGCAGTTCGTATCGGCGGAACCGTCGGTACAAAGAAGAGACTGGATATCCAGGCCAAAGCAGATGAACTCGGTATCAGGGTTCTCAACAGGATGGTGTGAACATGGATCTTAAGAACCAGAGAAGAATGGCAGCAGAGATCCTGAAATGCGGAGAGAACAGGGTTTGGATCAATCCCGATAAGATCGAGGATGTCGCAGAGTGCATCACACGTGCGGATATCCGTACAGCGATCGCATCCGGACTGATCAAGGCCAGGCCGAAGCAGGGAACATCATACGGAAGGATCAGATACGCCAAGGGCCAGAAGGCCAAGGGCAAGAGGAAGGGACCTGGAAGCAGGAAGGGTACCGACAACGCACGTGTACCTGACAAGAGGAGATGGATATCCACCATCAGGCCCATCCGTGAGGAACTCAAGCAGCTCCGTGCGGACGGCAAGATCACACCCTCTGTGTACAGACTGTACTACAGGAGGGCCAAGGGTGGTGTCTACAAGAACCGCAGGAACCTTAGGATGCACATGATCAATGCAGGACACTTGAAGGAGGAGGAGAACTGATGGCAACAGGACCAAGATACAAGGTCGCGTTCCGCAGAAGAAGAGAGGGTCGTACCAACTACTACACCCGCCGCAAGCTCCTTAGGAGCGGCGAGCTCAGGGCAGTGGTCAGGAGATCCAACAAGAACGTGATGATCCAGTTCGAGGAATTCGGAATGGGTGGCGACAAGGTCGTTGTGTCAGCAACATCCAGGGAGTTGGCCAAGTACGGTTGGGACAAGTCATGTTCCAGCATACCTGCGGCATACCTCACAGGATACCTTGCCGGAAAGAAGGCGGTCAAGGAAGGCATCGAGTATGCAGTCCTTGATATCGGAATGCAGAACCCTAAGCACGGCGGTGTGCTCTTCGCAACCGTCGCAGGAATGTGCGATGCAGGACTCGAGGTCCCGCACGGTGAGGGTGTTCTCCCCGAGGAGGACAGGCTCAACGGTCAGCACATGGATGAGGGCATCGCTGCTCTCGTTGACAGCGTAAAATCAAAGATGGAGGCTGAGTAAGATGGCCGATCGCAGACAAGATTCGGACAGGCCTGATAAGGCACAGTCATCCTGGGTCCCCAAGACGAGGCTCGGAATGATGGTCAAGAGCGGCGAGATCACCACCATGAGTGCTGCACTCGCCACGAAACTCCCGCTCCGTGAACCCCAGATCGTCGATGCTCTCTTCGGAGAGGGCGAGCTGAAGGACGAGGTCATCGACCTCAACATGGTACAGAGGATGACCGACTCCGGAAGGAGGGTCAGGTTCGCTGTCACATGTATCGTCGGAAACGGCGACGGTTTCATCGGAATCGGAAGGGCAAAAGGAAAGGAGGTCGGACCCGCCATCAGGAAGGCGATCGACAACGCCAAACTGAACATCATCGAGATCAAGAGAGGATGCGGTTCATGGGAGTGCGGTTGTCAGCAGCCCCATTCACTGCCTTTCGAAGTGAAGGGAACATGCGGATCCGTCGAGGTCACGTTCAAGCCCGCACCCCGCGGTATCACACTCGCTGTGGGTGATGTGGCGAAGAGCATGCTCACCCTCGCCGGTGTGAAGGATGCATGGGGATTCGCAAGGGGTAATACTAAAACTAAGGTCAACTATGCACTCGCTACCTTTGAGGCACTGAGGATGACATCCAAGATGAGGGTCACCGAGGAACAGGCGAAGGAGCAGAACATCGTCTCCGGACCTATCGGTATCACCATCGAGGAGACCGACATCGATTCAATGGAGGAATGAAGATGACATACGCAGTAATACGTGTACGCGGACAGCCCGATGTCAACTACGACATCGAGAACACCATGCGTCTCCTGGGTCTCACCAAGGTGAACCACTGTGTGGTCGTCCCGGAGAACGATGTGACCAAGGGAATGCTGCAGAAGGCCAAGGACTACATCACATGGGGAGAGGTCTCAGAGGAGACACTCGCCAACATGATCCGTGTCCGCGGCAGGCTCGCCGGTGACAAGATGATCACAGACGACTATCTTGCAGAGAAATCCGAGTTCAAGACGGCCGACGATGTCGCCAAGGCGATCATCAACGACGGGTACAAGATGAAGGATGTGGAGGGCGCCAAGATCGTCTTCCGTCTTCACCCTCCCGTCAAGGGATACGAGGGCAACAAGAAGCCGTTCAGCAGTGGAGGAGCACTCGGCTACAGGGGCGAGAAGATCAACGATCTCATCGCCAGGATGCTGTGAGGGGATATCATGCCAAGCAGAACAAAGAAATTCAGAGGCCTGAGGACCCACGGACGCGGTAAGAAGTCCGGTAGGGGAGCAGGAATCATCGGTGGACACGGTATGGCTGGTTACAGCAAGACCAAGAAGATCCAGATGTTGAAGAACGACAGGAACTACTTCGGACACCACGGATTCAAGAGACCCCAGTGCACAGTGCAGGCCAACAGCACCATCAACGTCAGCGAGCTCGAGGAACAGCTCGACCGCTTCGTTTCACTGGAATTTGCCACCAAGGAAGGAGATGCCTACACCGTAGACCTTACGGCAGCCGGTATCGACAAGCTTCTCGGAAACGGCAACATAAACACGAAGGTCACCGTCACCGTCGCGGAGGCATCCGCGACAGCCGCCGAGAAGATCAAGGCGGCCGGCGGCTCCATAGTTGGATTTGATGAAGAAGAAGAGTAAGGAGATTGAGACATGGCAGAAGAGACGAAAAGTTTGCTCTATAAGGTCAAACCCATCTCTGACAGGCTGCCCGCAGTAAAGCGTCCTGAAGGGCATGTGCACTTCAGGACCAAAATGCTGTGGGTGCTAGTCGTCCTTGTCGTCTACTACGTGATGACCAACATCTATGTCTTCGGCCTGGATCAGGAGAAGTCACTGGATCTGTTCGCACAGTACAGGACGATCATGGCAGGAGCATCGGGTTCGCTGATGCAGTTGGGTATAGGACCAATCGTTACAGCCTCGATCATAATGCAGTTATTCGTCGGTGCCAAGATTATCAAGCTCGACCTCACAAACAAGGAAGACAAAGGATGCTACCAGTCGGTCCTCAAACTGTTGGTCATTGTCATGATCATCTTTGAGGCGGTACCTCAGGTATTCGGATACCTCGTTCCGTCCGCATCGTTCACTAACGCGGTGGGCATGGATATGGCGAGGGTGCTCATCGTGCTGCAGATCGCATTGGGATCATACATCGTGTTCCTCATGGACGAAGTGATTTCGAAATGGGGAATAGGGAGCGGTATCTCGCTGTTCATCGCGGCAGGAGTGGCCGAAGCGTTGTTCACAGGAACCTTGAATTGGAATCCGGTGAACATGGGCGCGGCCATGAGCATATCGAATCCGCCGGCAGGAACGATCCCGAAGATCATCTACATCCTCACCAACTGCTCACCAGCGGAGCTGAGTAACTACGGATATGAGTACATATTCCTAGGACAACCGAACCCGCTGATCGCGTTGATAGGAACGGTGGTAATCTTCCTAGTGGTCGCGTATCTTGAATCCGCACGTATCGAACTTCCGCTGTCCCACGGCAATGCCAGGGGAGCAAGGGGAAGGTATCCGATCAAGTTGATCTACGCAAGCAACATTCCCGTCATCCTGATGTCAGCTCTCCTGGCCAACATCAGCATGTTCGCTCTGCTGTTCTACAGCAACGACCTGCTCAGTGGAATCCCCTTGCTGGGTCATAACAGGTACATCGGATACTTCGTAGATGGAAGCACACAGGCGGCAGGTGGTCTAGCATGGTACCTATCCGCACCGTCAGGAATCACGTCATGGCTGACGCCGATCCTGAATCCGGCGGTGGAAGGCAACATACATAGTCCGCTGATGAACCTGATGCACGTGGTGATCTACGTATCGGTGATGATCCTCGGTTCGGTGCTGTTCGCTAAGTTCTGGGTCGAGACCACCAACATGGGTCCGAAGGCAGTCGCCAACCAGATCCAGAAGAGCGGTATGCAGATTCCCGGATTCCGTCGTGACCCCCGTGTCCTGGAACGTGTGCTGGAAAGGTACATCCCAACGGTAACGGTCCTATCGGGAGCGATCGTCGGAGCACTAGCTGCATTCGCCGATCTGATCGGTACTACCGGAAATGCGAGCGGTACAGGAGTTCTACTGACCGTGGGTATCCTGATCCACTTCTACGAGGCCATGGGCCGCGAACAGATGATGGAGATGAACCCGGTGCTCAGAGGATTCTTCGGAGGCGAGTGATAACATGGATTCACCTGGCGGACAATCACCCGAGAATGCACCCATGCCCAACATGAAGGGCATGTGGACGATGCTGCTCGTCATGATGCTGGTTATGGTACTGTACATGATCGACGGGAACGACCACATAATCGGTGGTGCGCTGAACGTCGTGTTCCAGTACCTTGACTTTGGCGGTCAGTACCCCGTACTGACGCTCATGATCGTGGGTGCCGTCATGATCATCCTCAGCTCAGCGCTGAGGACCATCCTGACGGATACCATCGGACAGCAGAAGGCCCAGGCCTACAGCAGTGCATTCAACAAGGAACTTCGCCAAGCCAGGCTCGAGAACAACACCTACAAGATGAAGAAACTGACGGACATGCAGCCGCAGATCATGGCCAAGAGCATGGAATCAAGTAATCAGATGATGAAGAGCATGCCCTTGACCATGATCGTGGTCGTTCCGATGTTCTTGTGGGTCAGGTACTTCGTCAATGTGACCCTCGTGGACTCGATGCGCATAATAAGCGTACCGTGGGCTATCGACGGTGTGTGCCTCACGGACTCCTATATCCTGCCCGCATGGATCCTGATCTACTCATTGATCAGTATCCCGTTCGGACAGATCGTTATGAGGGTCGTGAGGACCTATCAGTTCAAGAAACGTCTCCAAGAGATCGAATCCGGAACTGATGAAGAGGTCGCATGAGGTTGACCATCAGTGGTCCTCCCGGTTCCGGGAAGACCACTGCCTGCAACCGCCTCTCTGAGGAACTTGGTCTGAAGGCAGTCGTCTTCGGCAAGATCTTCAGAGAGTTGGCTGCGGAGAAAGGAATTTCTTTAGCGGAATTGGGTGCACTCGCAGAGAGGGACCCTTCCATCGATAAGGGGATAGACGAGAGGATCATCGAGATCGCCAAGGCGAACGATGACATCATTTTGGAATCACGTCTTTCCGCGCATATGTGCGTGAGGAACAACATCCCCGCTTTCAAGATCTATCTGCAGGCAAGCCCTGACGTCCGTATATCGAGGATCGGTGTACGTGAGGGGGATTCCCTGGAGAAGGCCAAGGCCGATACCATCGAAAGACAGAAGTCCGAGGCCAAACGCTACAAAATGTATTATGATATAGACATCGATGACATGAGTGTCTATGATCTCGTTGTGAACACCGACGATCTCGACCCTGACGGTGTGCTCGACGAGATACTCAAGTCGATAGAGGGAATCAGGTGCTGATCAAGGATCCTAAGGCATTGCCCGACAGATGGGGTAAGAGACCTTCCGATAGGACGGTCGGAGAACTGCTGTCAGCCGGGGTCATCGCCTTGGACAAACCGCGCGGACCCACCTCCCATCAGGTTACCGCATGGGCGAGGGACGCGCTTCATGTCGATAAGATAGGGCACGGGGGCACTTTGGACCCGTACGTCAGCGGCATACTCCCGATCTGTACTGGTAAAGCGGTACGTCTAACGGATCTCGTCCTGTCATCCAATAAGGAATATGTCTGCATAATGAGACTCCACGGTGACGTTCCTGAGAAGAAGGTCAGGGAGGTCATCGGTAACTTCGTGGGTAAGATCTACCAGCTTCCGCCCGTAAGGTCCTCTGTCAAACGTCAGCTTAGGATAAGGAACGTATCGTCCATAGACATCCTCGACATACAGGGGAGGGATGTGCTGTTCCGCATCTCGTGCGATGCAGGCACATATGTCAGGAGGATATGTTCCGATATCGGTGAAGCATTGGGCTGCGGTGCGAGTATGACCGAGCTCAGACGTCCACGTTCTGGTATGATGGAGGAGAAGGACTCCGCCACCTTGCAGGACCTGAGGGATGCATACATCCTATGGCAACAGAATGGCAGGGAGGAATGGCTCCGCAGTCTGATCAGGCCGATGGAATGCCTTGTGGAACCGTTGCCCAAGATCATAGTGAAGGCAACAGCTGTGGATGCGATATGTCATGGTGCAGACCTTAACATCCAGGGGATACACATGTTGGACGATGACATCCGCAAGAACGCCCTGGTCGCATTGATGACCGCGAGGGGTGAACTTGTGGCAATAGGTAAGATGATCATGTCCTCGCAGAAGATCATGTCCACCGACAAGGGTAAGGCCGTGGATGTGGACCGCGTCCTGATGGAACCCGGTCACTATCCCAGGATGTGGCACTACTCCACAGACCTGGATGACATCGTCATCGACCAATAGAGTATTATCATCATTCATCCATTACCCTGGTGAGGGATGCATTGTCGCTGTTCAACAAGAAGACGGTCCTGTTGGAGAAGCAGGATTTCACTATCGGTGAGTTCGATATAACAGTGGACGGTGCATACAGGAACATCGTCACATTCCCGATGAAGGTCAAGAAGGGAAGGAAGGTCTTCGTCTCCGTGACCTCGGATAACGGTGTCGATGTATCTGTAGTCGATGTCAACGGTATGAATGCCAAGTATTCCGCCAGTGTGAAGGAAGCGACCATCGGTCCGGTCCCTGCAAGGGAGAGCGGTACCATGGCATTGGTCTTCGGAGTCTACCGCGGGGATCTGGCACATGTCACGGTAGAGGCATGGATGGAGTGATCCGCGATGGCGTTCATGGGTTTGAGGAAGATCAGACATCATTATTTCATCGGGAAGGACCTCGATCTTCTGACACTGTCCGACAGGGTGAACTTCATCGTCTTCATAGTATCCATGGTACTTTGCATGGCGATCTCGCTGAACATCTGGTTCAATGACGCGCCCGACATGTACTACATATTCATGCTGCTGTCCGTACCGTTCTTCATACTGGGATTGATGTTCTACCTCAGGACGAAGGCATGGATCGTCCTACTGCTTATCATAATACTGACGGGAACGGCCCTGCTGTACGACCTGGTGGATGTGGTCACGCTGTTCTTCATCGATTTCGTATTGGTGGGTGCCGTAGGTGTGGTGTCACTGGTCGTCACCATTCAGAAGTTCATATTCTATCGTGTCATCCGTATGACGGAATATATGAACGTGAAGGACAAGATGACCTTCCCGGAGAAGGTTGTCGCATTCGCATTCAACATACCCAGGGACCTTGATACAAGGCATATAACCATGGATTACAACCACAAGAGTTCCCGCACACCGTGGAAGGACATCCTGGAGACCATAAGGATGGGTCTGATGATAGGGATCTTCCTTTGGATCTACCTTTCCATGAATCCGACGATATTCGAACTGGAATCGTTCCTGAACGCTCCCATGTTCATCTTCACGATAGTCCTTTTCATCCCGGTCATCGTGATGCCTTGGTCAATATTCAGGACATTGAATGTCAGGATAGAGACGAGGTATCGTGATTTCTCACTCTACAGCGGTATAAAAGAAACGTTGAAGAGGATGGTTCTTCCCATGTTCGCAGCCTTCTTATTCCTGTTGACGGCGGTCAACAAGAACGGTCTGATGACCGTATTGGGATTCGTGGCATTCTCCGTCGCCGTGATAATCGTCATCATAGTCCTGACGGTTTTGATCTACTATGCGTTCTTCGAGAGGAAACTGGTCGATCAGATAATATCGAAATGGAAGGTCTACCGTCCTGTCTCCCTGCTCGTAGAGATAGAGGATGAGGATGAGAAGAAGGATGTTTATCCCGGTACCCCGAGAAGGGACACCTGGAGCTTCGCCGACTTGGAACTCAGAGATTAGATTCGTTCATCCTTCCGGGTCCAGCCAATGATGTCAGGATCGGGAGGAAGATCTTACCTGATGCGTATCCTTCGGTCCTGTTCAGACCGATAAGCTCAGGTTCCTTCTCGTTCGTGATGTTGACCTGGCACTTCTGGTATTTGCCTTCTACTTCTACGAACGGCATCTCCATGTTGTCCTTCGCTACAGCGAGGATGACATCAGCCATCGACTGGATCTGCTCAGGGGTGTAATCGTCAGGTACCGTAACGATGAACGAATGCACCTCCGTTGATCCGTTGAACAGATGCAGCACTTCGGATTTCTCCATCAGTGCCTTGAACTCATCGTATCCTTCCTTGTCAGCGGCCAGTTCGAGGATCCTTGCTTTCCAGACGTCCGCAAGTTCCAGGTACATCGCTTCCTTGCCG
>JAFSYZ010000281.1 GCA_017455785.1 Candidatus Methanomethylophilaceae archaeon | reverse complement strand
GACTCGGAGTCATGTCCGCCGATGCGGCATTCAATGCGAAGTACATCGGTGCAGCAAAACTCTCCGAAGCGACCATCCAGAGGATAAGGACAGAGGTCCCCACCGTAGCAGGTGTCACCAACCCCATAGACGTGAGGGGAGATGCCAAAGCGGAATACTTCGAGAAGACCATCAAGATCGTGCAGGAGGACCCGTCGGTCGGAGGACTCGTGGTCATGGGTTCGCCCCTCGACACAGCGGACCTTGAAGCGGTCGCAGAGAATCTGGTCAAGATCAAGAAAGATATCAAGGTCCCCATCGCGGTCTGCTGGGCCGGAGGTACCAAGTGTGCGAAGGCAGCTGCCATCACAAGGGCAGGAGGTCTTCCCACATACCCGACACCTGACAGAGCGGTACACGCACTGGACCTTCTGAGGAAGTACACAGTACGCTCCATGATCCCGAGCACGCCGATGCTCCACCCCAAGAAGTCCGGAAGGGACAAGGTCAAGGAGATACTGGCGAAGGTCAAGAAGGAAGGCAGGAAGTCACTGACCGAATCCGAAGGTAAGGAGATATTCCACGCGTACGGCGTCCCCATTCCCGGAGAAGCCACCGCAAAGACAGCGGAAGAGGCAGTGGAGGCATGCAACAAGATCGGATACCCGGTCGTCATGAAGATCGTGTCACCCGATATCGCACACAAGACGGATGTCGGCGGTGTGGTCGTTGGTGTCAAGGATGAAGATGAAGTAAGGGAGGCATTCTTCAGGATCATGACATCCTGTAAGGGTAACGTTCCCAGTGCCAGGCTGGACGGAATATCGATACAGCAGATGGTATCTGGAAGAGAGGTCATCATGTCCGTCATGAGGGACCCGCAGTTCGGACCCGTTCTCTCATTCGGTCTCGGAGGAATCTTCGTCGAGATCCTGAGGGAGATCTCACAGGCTCACGTACCTGTTACCGAGGAGCAGCTGGAGGAGATGATCGTCACAACGAAGGCCTTTAAACTCCTTAACGGTGCACGTGGTACAGCCAAATCCGATATCACAGCGATGAAGGATGCGATGAGGAAACTCGCCCTTATCTCTATGGAGAACCCTGAGATCAAGGAGATCGAGATCAACCCCGTCATCGTCGGTGAGGAAGGCAAAGGCTGTTGGGCCGTCGATGCCCTCGTGACCCTTAACTGAAACGAGGGATTGGGTGGCTATGCCACCCATACCCCACTTTTCATCATCTTCTCACAATTGTACGTTCTTCATATCTGGCTAATAAATCCAATATTGGACAGAATTATATCCCTACCCCGTATTAGTATATACGGTGGTAATTTGTCATCAAGCGAAATCATCTCAAGGATTTTGGGGGAAAGGACTGCAGGCCCTGCTGTGGAACCGGCTCGCGAATGGGTGTTCGATGACTGCCGCATCGTCATCGACGGCCACGACGTGAGCGTGTACATGAAGGACCGCGTACAGGCATTCGTATCGTTAAGACCGACCGAATTGGCGAAGAAATTGGATTCCGGTAAATATCGTAAACTCACGGATGAATTGGGAAACCGTGTATGTTATGAGAATGCTATACCGTTCGATGAGAACGGCAAACCGTTCAGATGGGGATTGATCATCGGAAAGGACGACCTCATTGAGAAGATCGCCTGCTTCAGTACAGAGGACGAGGCAAAGACCATTGGGGCAGAGACGTGGTCCATGATCCCTGCTGAGAAAAGGGACAGGAGATACTGCTTGGTAGGGTCGATAGAGCCTTCATTCATGATAACGAAAGCAGTATCGCCTGTGTGGTGGCCGGATCTGCTCTGATCACTGTTCTGTGATGAGCGGCTGTGCATCACGACCCGACTACGCGTGCCTTTCCCTGTATGTATGGGCCGCGTGGACCATGGTCCTGAGATTCTCTATCGGGAGACCGACATGGAGAGAACATGAACACATCGGGATGTAGTGATGCCCGCTCAGCACATCCATGTATTGATCCATCTTCCTGACGATACGTTCCTCTGGACCCATCAGAAGAACCGTATACGGATCCAATCCGCCTAGGATGACGCATCTGCCATCTGTCTGGGAAACGATACCCTCCGGATCGTTGCTCTCAGCGAACTGGAAACCGTCTATCCCCGTTTTGATGATGGTCCTCTTCAATAGTTCAAGCCTGTCCTCCGTGGAGAACACACCGTGAGGGTGGAATATCATCGGGATGCCCATATCGTGTGCGATGTCCGTCATGGATTTGACACCCGGTAGCGACAGCCTTTCGTAAGGCTCATCGCCGACTATGTCAGGATTGTCGTATGCCGCGGCAAGGAAAGCAGCATCCGTCTCTTCGACGACAGTGTTCTTCAACAGGAGTTCGGAGACCTTCGTACCGAAATCTATCAACCTATCAACGATATCAGGTTGTACCATCATGTCCATGACGAACGTCTCGATACCACGGAGACCCATGGCCATCCCCATCGGCGTACTGCAGTTATCCACAAGTGCCAGATCCGGCCTTTCCCTCGCTACGATCCTGCTCGCTTCGTTATTGATACGGACACGGTCGTTGATCGCCTCCTCGGGATGATGCTTATCCATATCCTCGATGTCGGCGAAGGGTGCCTCCGATATCTGCGGCATACCGTTGGTAGATCTGGTGACCTTCCCTCCGAATACTCCCTTCTGCTGCGTCCTTATGCAACCTAAGTGACGTCATGTCCGCATTGTTCCTGTAACTTGAGAACACATCTTGCAGAGAACTCCGGTGTGAGATCTCTGAGAAATATGTCGAATGTCGTACCATAGGCATCCAGACCTAAGGTGAGGTCCCTGGGGAATACAGGTATGTAATCCGTATCCTTCATGCGAAGTATCGACAGGAAACTCTCCTTAGGCATCATAACAGAAAGCACGTATGAAAAGTAATGATAAAATATGATGGCCCTTGTGGGCCATCTTTATTGTTTTCAAATCTCGGAGAGCCTGATGAGCTTCTCCCACTTAGCGTCGATCTCCTTCTGGACCTTATCAACGAGCGGGGCGTTCTCCGGCTTGAGCATGTGCTTGTACCTGCCCTGTGCCTTGAACCAATCCGTTACAGGCTTCTTCTCGAGTTTGCCTTCAGCGATCCTCTTGGACTCGCCTGTCAGGGCGTACTTGCCGTTCTCTACTTCATAGAGAGGCCATACGCAGGTCTCAACTCCAAGCTTCGCGATGAGGATCGTATCCTCGGATGCGAACCTCCATCCCCTGGGGCAGGGCGACAGTGTGTTTAGGAACGCAGGTCCTCCGCACTCGAATCCCTTCTCCGCCTTGGTTATGAGGTCCTTGTAGTTGTGGGGCGATGCCTGTGCGACATAAGGTATGTCATGGGCCGCCATGATCTGTGTCAGGTCCTTGGGGAACTCGGTCTTACCCTGTACGACGCTTCCTGCGGGGGATGTCGTGGTGGATGCTCCGAATCCTGTTGCTCCGGACCTCTGGATACCAGTGTTCATGTACGCCTCGTTGTTGAAGCAGACGTACATCAGCTGCTGGCCCCTCTCGGCCATACCGGACAGTGCCTGGAATCCGATATCGTAGGTTCCTCCATCTCCTCCGAAGGTGACGAACCTCATCTCCTCCTTGATCTTTCCCTTCCTCTTGAGTCCCTGGTATGCTGCCTCGACACCGGCACCTGTGGCGGCACCGTTCGCGAATGCGGTATGGACCCATGGGATGTTCCATGCTGTGTACGGGAAGATGGTGGTGGAGACCTCGAAACAACCTGTGGCGTTGGATGCCACGATGGGCTTGTCGGTCGCCAGGAGGACCTGCCTTGCAATGATGCTCTCCGCACATCCTGCGCACAACCTGTGGCCTGATGTGAGCTTCACGGGCATCTCTACCAGTTCTTTGATCGGCTTTGCACTCATTCTTTCACCCCCAGATAGTTGACGGTCTTCGCTTCACCCTTGTCCACCTTCTCGAACACGGACATGAACTCGGGAACGATGACGTTCTTTCCTCCGAGACCGTAAATGAAGTTGTATGCCTTGGGGATCTTCTTGCACTCAAGGAGTACTGATGAGATCTCGGGATACAGCGGACCGTATGCACCTACGGACAGGTGCTTGTCCATCACGATGACCGCCTTCTTACCGTCCAGGACCTTCTTGAGCTGCTCGACGGGCCAAGGTCTGAAGATACGTGGCATGCATGCTCCGACCTTCATTCCCTTCTCACGGAGCTGATCTACAGCCTCCTTCATGGTACCGTAGGACGAACCGAGAATGACTGCGACGTAATCCGCATCCTCGCACCTGTACTGCTCGACGATGTTGTACTTCCTGCCTGAGATCTTGGCGAAGTCCTCGAACACGTCCTCGATGACCTTGAAGGACTTCTCCATCGCCTGTACCAGCTGGTACTTGTGCTCGTAATAGAAGTCCGGACCGTCCATCAGTCCGTGTGAAACGGGCTTCTTGTAGTCCAGGAGCGGGAGGAACGGCTTGAACTCACCGACGAACTTCTTGACGACAACATCGTCAAGAGGCGTCATCCTCTCGATTGCGTGCGTGAGGATGAATCCATCCAGGTTGGTCATTATGGGCAGCTGTACATCGGGGTGCTCAGCGATCCTCGGTGCGATGATCGCGTTGTCGTACGCCTCCTGTACATTCTCTGCGAATATCTGAATCCATCCGGTATCCCTTGCGGACATGACGTCCCCATGATCGTTCTGGATGTTGATCGGACCGCTGATGGCCCTGTTGGCGACGGCCATGACCAGCGGCACCCTAATCGCTGATGTGATCGGAAGTATCTCCGACATGTATGCCAATCCCTGTGAGGATGTGGCTGTGAATGTCCTTGCTCCTGCGGAACAGGATGCTGTACAAACCGACAGCGCTGAGTGCTCCGACTCCACGCAG
>JAFSYZ010000280.1 GCA_017455785.1 Candidatus Methanomethylophilaceae archaeon | reverse complement strand
TACCTCTGTCTCTCCATGGCTTTGTCACACTCATGAGCGGCAAGACCATCAAAGTGGTCATCGGAGAATCCGCAGAGGACCCTGTATTCTGTGTCACGGACCTCCTGCCCCATCTGGCAAGGGACCAGATGAAGAAAACAGCTTCAGAGATCATCACCGGAGAACAGCTGAACATCCTCGTCGGAAGCTGGCCTTTCAATGACGATGAGGCCTCACAGAAGGTTAAACTGAACATCGCCAACATCCTGTTCGAGAGATATGGCATTACAGAAGCGGATTTCCTTTCCGCAGAACTGTGCGCTGTTCCGGCATTCGCCCCGGTAGATGTAGGATTGGACAGGTCCATGATCGGTGCCTACGGTCAGGACGATAGCGTGTGCGCCTACTGTAACATCATGGCAGAGATAGACTGTAAGGATCCGGAATACACGACGGTCACCGTCCTCGCCGATAAGGAGGAGACGGGGTCTGATGGCCCAACTGGACTGAACTCCATGTTCCTCATCGATTTCATCGAGGATATGGCGACCACATACGGTGCTGAGCTCAGGAAGGTGTTGGCCAAATCACTGTGCATCTCATGCGATGTTAATTCCGCCTACGACCCTGCATTCGGTGAGAACTATGAACGCACGAATTGTTCCTATCTCAACCACGGCCCCTCGATCTCGAAATATGGCGGTGGAGGAGGAAAGTACTCCACAAACGACGCATCTGCGGAGATGATGGCATTCATCCGTAGGATATTGGATGAGAACGGCATCGTGTGGCAGATCGGCGAGTTGGGAAGGGTGGACAACGGAGGCGGAGGTACCGTCGCGATGTACATCTCGCAGCACAACATCGACACCGTGGATTTCGGTGTGCCAGTGTTGTCGATGCACTCGCCCTTCGAGGTCACTGCGAAAGCGGACGTACTCATGCTGTACCTTGCGATGAAAGCATTCTATGAGTACCCCAAAACATTCAAGAAGTGAACACAGCGGCGGGGAAACCCGCCGATCATTCACTTCCTTCTATCTTCTTTATGTCCTTATTCTGATCCACCGACAGGTCCAATGAGTGGAACGATGGTCTGTCCGGAAGGATGAGCTCCAACTTGTCCACAGAGGTGAACTTGCATAGAACGTTCTTCATGGATACGTCCAGGACATGACCTCCGATGTTCCTGTCATCGGATACGAAATGCAAGTGCCAGCCGTGGTTGTTTATCATACCCATGTATGACGGACAGTACAGTCCGACGATGGTCCCCTTGATGTCCTTCGGTGTCCACTCCACCTGATCCGTCGACAATGTATCGACGAGACCTCTGTACGGCTTGCTCTGTTTGGGCACACTGCGGAGCCTTATGCTTCTGAATGTTCCGCCTATTTTGACGAAATGAACGCAGTTGATGCCTTTCTTCGATACGATTCCGGTAAGCGTCTCATCAAGATCCTTCATCGAATCCGTTGATACGAACTCGAAGGAATCGTCCTTGGCGAAGGTCACATTGGCGAATGGAGTGGTTTCTTCATCCTTCATCTGATAGACCTTCCCATCCGCTGATGCCTTGTATACGATGCCGTCGAGCATTATCATCTCACCGTCGAGACCGTCGAACGTACCTATGCCGATGTCACCATACTTCTTGAGCTCCCCTAATGAGATGGAACCGTCGTAATCACCTAGTGCCAGTGCCTGCAATAACGATACCTGAAACAGAGTAGACGATGCCTTGTTGGAAGCCATATGAACCACGGCATTGATACCCATCGGACATCTTAACCATGTCGCTTCAGTTCGCGCACGTGCGTATCAACCCTATTTATATGAAGAGGTCTTAATCCGCACCCAGAGGCTTAGAAATGTCACTCAAAATGGCAGTACCGAACAAAGGCAGACTGTACGACAGGACCATCGAGCTCCTCATCAAGTCCGGATTGGACCTCGGAGAGGACTGGGGAAGAAAACTGTACGTCACCGCCAAGAACCAGGATATCGAGATACTCTTCGTCCGTGCACAGGATATACCGGAATTCATCAGCTCCGGAGCGGTCGACATGGGTATCACAGGTCAGGATCAGATTGCTGATTCCGGATGCGACCTTGTACAGGTCTTGGAACTCGAGTTCGGACATTGCCGCCTCTCAGTGGCCGTACCCGAGGCATCAGGCATCAAATCAGTCGATGACATCAAGGACGGATGCCGCGTGGCCACATCGTTCCCGAACATCACCAGGAGATTCTTCGAATCGAAGAACAAGAAAGTCAAGATTATAAATGTCAGCGGTGCAGCAGAGATCATGCCCTACATCGGCGTATCGGATATCATCGTGGACCTTGTCTCCAGCGGGGCAACACTCAAGACCAACAGACTGGTGGAGATCGAACCCATCGTCTACTCACAGGCTGTCGTCGTCACGACAGAGAAGGCCCTGGAGAAATCCAAGGAGGCCATCACGGACATCGTGAACTCCATCAAGAGCGTAATCGACGCCGAGAACAAGAAATACCTCATGGCGGACGTCCCCACATCAAAACTCGATGAGATCGCAAAACTCTTCCCAGGTGTAGCAGGTCCCACGGTCATGAACATCAACGGAAGGACGGACATGGTCGCGATCCACGTCGTCATCGCGAAGAATGAGGTATATGAATCTGTCAACACCCTCCAGAAGATGGGTGCCAAAGGCATACTGATACTGCCAATAGACAGGCTGGTACAATGAAGATCACCCGTGACTCGATGAGGAGCACCACAAGGGGCTTCGAGAGATACTACAACCCGGATGTCGGCGATGCTATAAGGCTCGACACGAACACCAACGTTCTTGGCAGCAATCCTGCAGCCGAGAAGTTCCTGTCCACCTTCAGTGCGAGACTGGACAACTATCCCAATACATATTCGGACCACCTCAGGGATGCATTAGGAGAACTGTATGGACTTGAGAGGGAGAACTTCATTGCAGGTTCTGGATCGGATGAGATGCTTGACCTAGTGTTCAAGACGTTCTCCGAATGGGGGGCGACATCCACAATCCCCACACCGTCCTACACACTCTATGACTACTTCATCACCATGAACGGAGGCAGTTCTGACTTCGTCGATCTCACAGAGGATTTCCAACTGGATGTCGATGCTATGGTCAAGAACAAGTCGAAGATCATACTGATCCCATCACCAAACAACCCCACCGGAAACTCATTCAGGACGAAGGACCTGGAGGAGATCCTCTCCAGAGCGGAGGGAGTGGTCGTTGTGGATGAGGCCTATGCGGAATACGCAGAGGACTCCATGGTCAGGAGGGTCAACGAGTTCAACAACCTGATCGTCCTCAGGACGTTCTCCAAGGCATACGCCATGGCCGCACTGAGGATCGGGTATGCGGTATCCAACATGGATGTCGCAGGAATGATGAACTGCGTCAAGATCCCGTATTCACTGAACATGGTGAGCGAACTCGCAGCCGTTGCTGCGGTGAAGGACCAGTCTTTCATCGAAAAAAGCGTCCAGATGGTCAGAGAGCAGAGACCGTATCTCATGGATGGACTGAGGAAACTGGGATTCCACCCGTACCCGTCGGATTGTAACTTCGTTTTAGCGAAATCACCCATCGACCACAAGGTACTAGTCGACGGTCTGAAGAAGAAGGGCGTACTGATCCGTGACTTCGGAAGGAAGAGAAGGACGGAGAACTGCGTCAGGATGACCGTCGGTACGAAAGAGCTCAATGACATGCTTCTCGAGAAGATGGCGGAAGTGATTGACGAATGCTGAAGATCACCATGATCGATTACGGTGTGGGCAATCTGCACTCCCTGAGGAAAGCGTTGGAGATCAGCGGTGCGGAGGTCAGAGTGGTGACCGATGCCAAGGAACTCCTGGGTGCTGAATGTCTAGCTTTTCCTGGCGTAGGGGCATTTGATAGGACAATGGAGAATCTCCTTCCGTACAGGAACGACATCATCAAAAGACTCGAAGAAGGCACACCATCCATAGGAATATGCATCGGGATGCAGATCATGATGGAGAGCAGCTGCGAGGGCCAGAGACCCGGATTCGGATTCTTCAAAGGGAAGGCGGAGATGCTCAAGGCCGAACGTATCCCCCAGATGGGATGGAATACCGTTGTGACCAACGATCCCCTCATGGACGGGATAGATGACAGGTTCTTCTACTTCACGCACTCCTATTACTGTAATGCGACCGAGAAGGATTGCATCGTCGGGACGACGGAATATGAGAACGTGATCTATCCGATGTTCTTCAGGAAGAAGAACTTCGTCGGCACTCAATTCCACCCCGAGAAGAGCAGCGCAAGCGGCCTGAGATTCCTAAAGAATTTCGTCAGTTCTGCAGAGGAATGCCTATGATGATCATCCCAGCGGTCGATATGCTCGATCATAAGGTTGTGCAATTGGTGGGCGGAGTCCCCGGAAGCCAACAGGTGATCATTCCTGACCCGCTTACCGTGGCCGGATCCTGGATCGATAAAGGAGCGAAATATCTGCACCTGGTGGACCTGGATGC
>JAFSYZ010000279.1 GCA_017455785.1 Candidatus Methanomethylophilaceae archaeon | reverse complement strand
GCGATTATCGACGATATCAGATGGTCGAGCATCATATGCACATCCTCCGCCAGCTGCATATCATTGACATTCACGTGTATCGAATGATCGGATAGTTTCAGCAGCTTACCGCCGTCATACCCGGTCAGTGATATTACCTCGTTACCGCATGACTTGGCGTACTCCACCGCCCTTATGACGTTCTTGGAGTTCCCGCTGCCGGAGATGGCGAACACCAGATCCCCTTTCTCCAACTTTCCTTCGAGCTGCTTCTCAAAAATATATTCGTAACCGCAGTCGTTGGCTATCGCCGTCACCGTGGGGACGTTGTCGCTGAGGCAGACGAACCTGAATTTCTTCTCCAGTTCGTAACATACGCCCTTGTTGAAATCGCAGACGAAGTGCGACGCCGTGGCAGCACTCCCGCCGTTGCCGAATATGTATATGGCGGATCCGTTCTCGTATGCTTTGAGCAGCACGGAGATCACATCGTCGATCTGCTTCCTGTCCAATCCGTCCATTACGGACTGCAGTCTCTTGATGTAACCGTCTATCTCCGGAACGAAATCATTCCCTTCCATGGGGGTGCAATGGTCATTGTTTTTAATAATATGTCAGATGAGAATCGTCATCAATCGGACTGTATCCGTACTCATCAGATTTTCACATAATTGCCGACCGATAAAAATCCAGTATTATAGTATATCAATTTACTACAGTAATTATTATATTTCAATAATTAATGGAGCATATTGATGCTTTTAACATCCTCAATGCTCATCCAATCACTGAGTGATTACGCCAATCCAGCCTGCAGACTGGAACGTCTGGTGAGGGATGGAAAGTACATCAGGGTAATCAGAGGACTCTATGAGACGGACCCTAAAACGCCGGGCCACTATCTGGCACAGGCTATACGTAATCCCTCCTACCTGTCATTCGAATGGGCCCTCGCATATTACGGCCTGATTCCAGAGGCCGTTCCGGTGTTCACATCCGCCACATACATTACACATAGAAGTAAGATGTACGATACTCCCTTCGGTCACTATTGGTACCGTGATGTAGCCGCTGATGCTTATCCCTATCATACCAGGATGATTAAGGAGAACGGCTATACCTGGTGGATCGCCGAACCGGAGAAGGCCATCTGCGACGAGCTGTACATCAAACCCCCCGTCTATTCGCTAAGAGATATGGAGGACATGCTCTTCGATGACATGCGTATGGACGAATCTGAATTGATGAGAATAGACATCGAAATCGTCAAACAGCTATCTGTTTTATATGGAAGTTCGAACGTGAAACTATTCAGTAAAGTCATGGAGAAAATGATGGGATGAAAAGTGAGATCGAACGTATGTTGGAGCATACCAATCCGAACAAGAATGAGAAAGACAGAATAAGGGAAGTCTTACAAAACCTCACATTATATGGACTCAGTACCACGGGATTCCTTGAACGTGCCGCATTTTATGGCGGTACAGCACTGAGGCTGTTCCATGGCCTGGACAGATTCTCTGAGGATCTGGATTTCTCACTGAAAGAACCAGATATGGACTTCACCCTGGACCCTTTCATACCAGGTCTTGAGAAAAGTCTCAGATCATTCGGACTTGAAGTGGATGTGTCGATAAGGAACAAGAACATCGAAACCAATATCAAATCCGCATTCCTGAAGAGCAACACCAAGGAACTGATGCTGGAGATGTATCCTAACAATGACACTATCAAGAATATCGTCAGGACCGAGGTCACCAAAATCAAATTCGAAGTGGATATAGATCCCCCTCCATATGCAAACTATGAGACACTGATGTCAACAGACCCTTACCTGTTCCCAGTGATACTGTATGATATGCCGTCACTGTTCGCAGGTAAGCTGAACGCTATGCTGTGCAGAGGATGGAAGAACAGGGTCAAAGGCAGGGATCTATATGATTTCCTGTTCTACATCTCCAATGATGTACCGGTAAATATGAGACACCTTGAAGCCAGGCTTAGACAAACCGGATGCATTGATGACGACTGTACCTTCGATTCCACATATCTAATGCGTATGATGGTAGACAAATTCAAGTCCATCGATTTCGACAGTGCCAAGAAGGATGTGATATCCTTCATCGATAGACCAGAAGCCGTTGATGGCTGGAATGCTGATTCCTTCATAAAGGTCAGCGAACGTCTACGTTTGGAATAGGGTAGGATTACCACATCATAATCTCAACCAAGAAGGTAAATCATCCATTCTCATTTCATGTGGTATGAAGGCCCTCATCGCATACTGCGGATTGGACTGCGAGAGATGCGAAGCATACATCGCAACGAAGAATGATGATGACATTCTCCGTAATAAGGTCGCCAAGGAATGGTCCGAACTGAACAACGTTGACATTAAACCCGAGATGATAAACTGCGACGGATGCCGCACAAATGGCAGGAAAACGGTTTACTGCGATTCGCTTTGCCCGATAAGACAGTGCGCACTCGGGAAGAACATGGAAACGTGCGGCTCCTGCGATGAAATGATGTCTTGCAGCAAAGTAAAGATCGTCATCGGGAACAACGGGGAAGCGTTGAGGAATCTGAAGGGTAAACCATAAATTCAATTAGAAAAGCACCCGATTCCACGGACCGACAACGAAGGATGATATATCCATCCGATGCGTAACATACACCGATGTTCAGGAGCAGGAAGGAGAAGATCACCGAACTCGACAGGATACTAGGTGAGCCCAGGGGAGCCGTCCTGTACATGATGCTTGTCATGATCCTTCCGTATCTGGTCTCCCGTCTGAACGTGT
>JAFSYZ010000278.1 GCA_017455785.1 Candidatus Methanomethylophilaceae archaeon | reverse complement strand
TCTCATATGATATTGAAACAAACCATTCGTAATGGTCCCCGATCCTTCTCCTGAACACCGTAGCTGTCTTACATTTCCCTTTGATCCTGAAAGGATTGGAGAACTTCACCGATCCTATCATCCCAAGGCGGATACGGTCATATCCGCCTTTGTGTCCGTCCTTGTCCACGAATGAATAGTCGGTGTCCAAGGTGTAAGTGAACGAGTCAAACATATTCTTGGACTTGAATCTCGGGAAACCGACACCTTCCTTGTATCTTTTCGCCCATGCCTTGAATGCGTTATGCACCATCTTGGCCACTGAGGTGAAAAGATGCGAATGCACATCCTGCATCCATCTGTTCTCCTGTCTGATCTTAGTGGCCATCTTATTCAAGTCGATGAACGAAGGTAATGGAAGTCTGAAACCGATGTATATCCGGCAGGTGTTAACGAGTGCATTGTACACAGTCCTTGTGACATCCAGGGAATGCAACATCCTCCTTTCTGCTCCTTATTGGGATACAGCCTTACACGGCTTACGCACATCGTTCGACATCATTTTTTCATATCAATAATTAATATTTAGAATTATCCTTGTAATAGGTATCATCAGTGCTATGATATCTATGATACAACGATGATACCGTATCAACATGGCCATCCACCTTAGAACTTGGAGCACCGTTTTTATATCATAACGATATTGGACGAACCAAGCGGAGATAGCTAAGCCTGGCCCACGGCGCCGGTCTTGAAAACCGGTGGAGTTTCTCCCCGGGAGTTCGAATCTCCCTCTCCGCGCCATTTGTCACTATCCAGCGCATATCATGGCGAAGTGTGGTTGGTTCGCTTTTTTGGTCCTTACTTCAGCCGTTCCCTAAATATCAGATCGCCGAATTGAGAATGTCTATGATTAGAATTTTACCCTTAATCGACTATACATCAACAAGTGTTCAATAATGCCGCCGAAGACTATCAGGAGGAGGTCAGAAGAAGTCGATGTCAAAGTGTCAGATGTGGGCATCACCAGAGAAAGGACCGAACTCCTACTCACCTCTGGACTTGATATCGAGTTCACCGTCTTCGTGAACTGCAGCGACTACTACATGCATGAGCTGTCATCCAAAGAATATGCACTCGGTGCATACCGCAACGTAGACCATTTTGATTATGTCGACCTTTACATCGATGGAGAGATGGTGGCCGAGGGGGAACCGGAGATTGTCGATACATACGAACCTGACGAGAAACCTCGCGGATCATTTCTCTACTACAACGGGATAATGCAGTATGTTTTCACTTCGATTGTGAATGTAAGACTGTTCGGAACCATGAAGAGGACCATGTTCGGTGAGAGATTGTCATTGAAAGATGACAGGAACAGGCACAAGATCCGTGCGATCCTCTATTACCTAGGGAACGAGATAATCACAAAGGAGATCACCTTCGAACCTGAATCGAATCGTAATGTGGATGTCGATCTGTCATCCATGTGGTGCAGGATGGAATTCGATAAGAGGGAGATGAAGAAGGCAGTCACTACTTACGGTCGTTGATTCGTATTTCAGCTGGCCCTACTCAATCAAGGGGTAATATTATCCTACGTAACAGATAAATCTGAAAGACTGATAATAAAATCATATCCTAACGGATGAGAGAGGAGGAGATGACTATGGAGAATGCAAACGCCGGACTGAAAATGCCCAAGCAATACGTGGATATGGATGCTCAGGAATTGGAATATGACGGAGGATTCAGTTGGTCCAAGATAGGTACTATTGTCATGGCCGTCGGTATTGCAGCCGTTGTAGGCGGAATGCTTGTCGGAGGAATCGGTGCAGCCATTGCCTACGGACCAGGTGAGCAAGCCGCCATGGGTCTGGGATTGAAGATAATGGGGGCCGGAGGCGTTGCCGCTCTCGCAGGTGGAGGCATGATGGCTGCCGATGGCCCTGGCGGTACCAAGTGACCTTACTTCAACAGGCATCCGTCGGATGCCTTTCCTCCTTATTTTTAATCTAAACCCTGCAATGCCGTCGATTGACAGAATGACTACTCCGTAAAGGTATTGAGCATCGGAACAGATTATTTTCCATTCGATTGCAATATATAATCACTCGTAGTGTTTATTTTCATCTCGATTAGCAAGGATGACAGAAAAAAAGAAACAGGACGCCCGATGTATCTGGTGGCCCTTTCTTTGGTATGGTTGTCATCATGGCATTCGCGGTAATCATCATAACGCCGCCCGCAATATCCGATAACAAGAATGCCACTGACCTTGACCAGGACATGGGAACATGCGGCGACGGGCTGATCTGGGATTACTCATGGTACACCATTTATATCTATTACACTGGAACGGGGACCGGGAAGATGTATGATTACAGTCCTGAAAATCCCGCACCTTGGAACGATTTGCCCGTTCTTATGGTCAGTTTCGACACCAATGTAAAATAAATCGGCAGCTACGCATTCGCGAACGTGGATGATTTGACCTATATCTATTCGGGGGGGGGTTGCAGAGATAGGACACCATGCATTCTATGATTGTGATAGCGTCAAGGACATCAGGATCTTCGGAATGACGAAGATAATAGGAGAGTCGGCATTCGAGAACTGCTCCAAGCTTCAGACCGTAGATCTTATGGAAGGTATCTACTCGATAGGCGACTATGCCTT
>JAFSYZ010000277.1 GCA_017455785.1 Candidatus Methanomethylophilaceae archaeon | reverse complement strand
TGGACAGTGCCTGTATGACACTGAAGCCTGATTGCGTGATCGATAAGGTCATGGAGTATTACAATGAATATCCTGCCTGCGGAGGCAGAAGCGTTCATTCCATGGCCACCAGGGTATCGATGGAAGTGGACGAGACCAGGGAGAAGCTGGCACATTTCTTCGGATGCGATGATCCCAACGAATTCATGTTCACTAAGAACACCACAGAGGGAATGAACACCGTTGCCCGCGGTCTAGGTCTAAGGAAGGACGATGTCGTCCTTACCATGGATATCGAACACAATTCCAATCATGTCCAATGGATGATGATGCAGGAAGAGGTCGGAATCAAAAAGAGGGTGTGCAGGACATCCGACAGGGGCGAATTTGATATCGAGGAGTTCAAAAGGTGCATCAAGGGTGTCAAATTGGTCTCCGTGGGACATGTCAGCAACGTCACCGGATACGAGATGCCCGTGAAGGATATCGTGCAGATAGCACATGACAACGGTGCGTTGGTCCTCGTGGACGGTGCACAGTCTGCTCCGCATATGAAGATCGATCTGAAGAGATTGGATGTTGACTTCTTCTGTGCCTCTCTGCATAAGATGCTCGCACCTACAGGAACCGGATTCATGTACGGGAAGAGCGAGTTGCTCAAGGAACTGAAGCCTTTGATGTACGGTGGAGGCGTGGTCGGACTGACAACGTATGATGAGGTCAAACTTTCCCCAGCTCCCGAAAGGTTCGAAGCAGGTCTGGAGAATTATGCAGGCATCATCGGCACGTCAGCGGCATTGGATTATCTGTCTGCCATAGGGATGGAGAACATACCGAGGCATGAGAGCATGCTTCAGCACAGACTTCAGAAGGGCATCGAGGATATCATGGGACTGCACATAGTGGGATCGGAGGATCCCGACAGGAGGGGAGGTGTGTTCTCCTTCAACATCGACGGTCTGAATTCCCATGACATAGCGATGATGCTCGATAACATGGATGGTATCATGATCAGGTCGGGGATGCATTGTGCCCATCCGTTCCTGGTGTCCAGGGGCATAGATGGTTCCGCAAGGGCATCGATGTACATCTACAACGATGAATCCGATATAGACAGGTTCTGCAACGCCCTTCACAAGATCGTGGCGACTTTCGTCAGATAGATGTCATCCGTATGATGTCGCCTTCTTTTTGGAAGTATAACGTATCGTTGCTGCCGTAGGAACCTATCGATGATATTTTGTTCAGGGTGTATGCGATGTATTCCTTACCGTCATGCTCCAGTATGACCATGTCATCTTCGATGATCAGCACACATCCTTCCGGTATCAGGTCGGCCCCGCTGACCGTTATAGATTCCATATCCGAACTCCCGAAGGAATCTATCATTTCACAGATCCTTTCCGATTGGAGGCGCATATCATTGTCGTACCGGTCATCATACAATGATGATACGGGATTGATTAGTATCGCCAATATCATCACACCGCAGGCACACATGAGCACCCTGGACATTGTGAACTCCATCAAAGGATGCTCACCCCTGCGTAGTATTGACCGTCCATCACGGAATTGGTTATCTCCAATCTCACGTTCCCGGATATGTTGACGGGATCGGTGAATCTTATAGCCGGTCTTTCCATGAATATCTTCGACAGTACCTTCCCTCCGAAGTAACAGGTTATTGCGAACGCATCAGCAGCATCCCCGCCGAGTGTCATCTCGCACCCGTCAGGTATGCTGATGTCGATGATTCTCGTGGATCCATCTCCGGAGTAGTATGCCGCCCTCACGGCATTCTCGATTCTGTCCGCTTCCTGTGACATCACGGAATCCATCATCTGACGTTCGTTGGTCTGAATGACACCGGTTATTATCGGTACGCTCAGAACCAGGACTATCATAACGGTCGTCAGTTTCAAGGGCATATCCATGATGCCCTTCCTATCCATACTTATCATTCTGTAATTCATAGGTCGGATCACAGAAGTATGATGGTTATCAAATGATTATTAAGGCCTATCACTACGGTTAGTATAACTTTGTGGCCCGTGTCTGATGATAGGAAAAGTGCCGAATGTCACTATTCCATCCGAAGTGACATTGTTTTTAAATAATCCGAACAGGATGTTAGAATCAACCTGGAAAGGCCCCCTTACGGGGGCTAAATGGTTTATCCGAACAATAAACCGATCAATCCGGTGATTGTCCTGATAATTTCCAGGGCAAGGGAGAGTACCTTAAGCGTGGAGTCTCCCTTGCCACCTTTTGATGCCATTTCTCACCTCCAGGTGTTATAGCAAGGTCGGTCCAATCGTTCGGCGAAGTCCGAACGATCGGACTTCATCCCCTGCATTGATCTTCAGATGATTTTAGATTATAATAGGTACATACTACGGTTAGTATAACTCCGTATGCGTGAAGTATCCTGACCGTGGTCGGTCACTGTTCCTTCTGGCCGGATACAGGTCTGTTCTTCGTACCGTGGTACCATATCAGTTCTATATCCTTGGCAAAAGAGGATATCGGGTACATCGTGGCGAACCTGCTCAGGCTGGTCATTGCCATGATCATCTTGGTGATGAGGAACTTCTCATGGCCCATCACGGCATTCCTGTGTTTCCTGATGTCATCCAGGAATCCGTCGACACTATCTGTTTCCGATACTGTCAGGACATTTCCGAGTTCGCTCAGGAGATGTCCGTCGCTTCCTCCGGTGTATCCGATGCCGTATTCATCGGCATGTTCCCATGCTTTGATGTTCTCGTTCCTGAACATCCCGCTGCATATGACCTCATAGGCGTCCAATCTTTTCGCGAGGTCAGCATCCAACCTTTTATGGTCTATCGCTTTCTGGATGCCTTTTACGGATGCGAGATATCCTAACGGGTGTGCCCCCGATACAACACAGTTCACACCCTCCAGGGAGTCGATAACCCATTCAGTTCCCTTATCGATCGCCAGCCACGGGCATCTTGCGAGATACGGTTTCACATTCTTCTCCCAGTATTCCTTCATCTCGTCGATGGTGTAGAAGTAGACGAGTATGTGCGGTCCTCCCCATGTGCTGATCTCCACACCGGGGATGACAAGGGGGCCATCCTTATCGTTCGACTCATACGCCTTGAGTACGCCGCCTATGAGGTTATGATCGGTGATGGCCAATCCAACGCCCCTCTTCTTCGCCAGGGAGAGGGCGTTGGATACCCTTGTGTAGGAGTCCGAGAAACATGTATGGAAATGCATATCTACACAGGTGAGACCGGATTCCTTTATCTTGTCGTAATCCGGGTACCTGAAACAGACTCTTTCGGAATCATTTCCAAGCAGTTCCTCGTATTTGCTCATGGTATTCCTTTCATTCTTGGATCACGCCAGGTTCTCGAACAACCTGGAGATGGCTATCCTGATCCTGCTTATCAGGGACAGGCTCTCGTAATCCTTCATGGTGTATTCCGTACAGTACTTCAGGTCCTCCTCGAAGGCCTCGTCCATCTGTTTGCCGATCTCCTTGGACAGTATGAGCTGATTGGTCTCGAAGTTCAGGACGAGTGAACGGTCGTCGAAATTGGCCGATCCGACCGAACAGTATTCGCCGTCCGCGACCATCGATTTGGAATGTACGAATCCCCTGTTGTACATGTAGAACTTGACACCGTTCTTCATCAGGTCGTATGCGGAGCTGATGTTGTTCCAGAATACGAAGAGATGGTCCGGTTTGTCAGGTATTATCACCTTGACATCAACGCCCCTTGCCGCTGCCAATGTCAGTGCGTCCCTCAGGGTGTCATGGGGGATGAAGTAGGGGGTGTGCATGTAGAGGGTCTTAGTGGAACGGTTGATGAGTTCCAGATACTGCATCCTGACGGGGTTGAATTCTGCAACATCCGGACCTCCCGAAATGGTCATCAGTCTCACATCCCCGCTCTGATCGACATTTGCATCCTTGTACAGATCCAGGAGATATTCTTCCATAGGCTTCTTGCTGGCATATTCCCAGTCCATCTGGAATCTGACATGCAAGGGGAACACACCCGGGCCGGTGATACGTACGGCGGTGTCCCTCCAGAATCCTAGGGGACCCTTACCGAGATATTCATCACCGATATTGAATCCGCCGCAGTATGCGATCTCTCCGTCGATGACTGCGAGCTTCCTGTGGTTACGGTTGTTCTTCTTCGGACTGAACATCAATGTGAAGACCTTATGGAACAGGGCGAACTGTCCTCCCACCTTCTCATATTCCTTGATGGCCTTCTTAGGTCCTTTCCCTACTCCGAAATCATCCGTCAGGAGCTTGACATCGACGCCCTCCTTCACCTTCTCGATGAGTATGGACATGAGTTCGTTACCCAATTCATCGTTCCTTATGATGTAGTACTCGATGTGGATGCATTTCTTCGCGGCCCTGAGGTCATCGTAGAACGCCTTGAACTTATCCTCTCCGAGGGTGAACAACTGGACATTGTTCTTATCGGTGTAACCGAAACCGCCCAACCTCTGCAGGCTCTGGGCGATTCCTTTGTACTCTGGCACGGGTTCGTTCTCCACATGCTTGCTGTCGTAGTTGTGTACTTTCTCGATCTGATCGTCCTCGAGCCCCTTGATCCTGAAGGTGTGTTTGGCGTAGAATGTCTGACCGATGAACAGATATGCTATGAATCCGACCACGGGCAGTACTAAGAACACGACACCCCATGCGACGATCTTGGATGGGTTACCCTTCTCTGTGAAAAGTAACGTGATCAAGAAGACGATGTCTGCAATTATGATTATGGCGATGATTATTTCTCCAAGGTCCATAAGCAACTCACTGTACCGTGAAGGGTGTTTTTTCTTGATATAGTTGGCTCTTGTTTAACGGATGTTTTTTGACCATCGTTACCATAGAAATCGGTTCCAGGAGAGCGGTCGTTCGACCGTCTCCTAGATAAGAGGTTTATCGGAACGGAGATATGTGTTCCTGCTATCTTCAGTTGACTATCGCTGCTATCTTGCAGGACGAATCCTCACCGTACCCGGGCTTGGACACATCCACGGTTATGAAACCGACTTTGTTGGTCAGATGCAGTTTCAATCCGGTGGGGAACTGCACCGTGCCGTTCTCGTCCGTGTCCCCGAACACTGTGCCGCCATCCTTGGTCTTTATCCCGAGACCGGAGAGTACGACGGTAGCATCCTTCAGTGGGTCGCCGTTCTGATCGGTGACGTTGATGGATATCTTGGATGTGGTCGTGCAGTCATTGCCGTCCTTCTCCAGCATTATGCTTCCTGTGTCGACGGTGACCTCGCCGATCGTATGAGGTTCCTCGATGTTCCCCATCCAACCCACGATGATCGCCGTGGCGAGGGTGGCTACAAGTATCATGATCATCAGCTGCAGAGGTAGTCCTTCGATACCTCCTCTCCTGTTGTTGTGTATGTTTTGCCTCAACATGAGTGATGTTTTTACTTCCATCGAGATAAAGGGTGCATACTACGGTTAGTGGTTAGTGCGAGTAATGTGCGAGGCTAGTAACAGTCGATGTTATCAGAATCGAACTGTGTTCGCTAATTACACCCTCCTCAATTGAACCCTGATGTTCTTGTACAGATTGTGGGCCAGGACCTTGTTCAGGGTCTCCTGAACACAGTTCCATCTGGTCCTGGCCCTCAGTATGTCCATAAGAATGCGCTTGAGATCGGAAAATGTACATTCCACCTTCCATCTCATCCCGTAACCATTCTCCTTTTTCCACTGGTCCCTTCCGACCTTGTTGATCCTGCGGATGGCGTTGCCTCTGGCAACGCATCCGTAGGATCGGCCTCTGTATCTGCCTGAGGGCCTTGACCTGTCGCTGACCTGGGAACTTCTGATGTTGATGCAAACGCTCATTCCCATACCCAGATACCTGTTCCAGTTCGCTTTTGAATCGTATCCAGCATCTGCAAGGAGCTTACCGACGTCATGGCCTGCGGCCATGACAAGTTCCATCAGCTTATCGGTACAGGAGATGTCCCCGACGCTCTCGTCCGTAACGACGAATGCAAGTATCTCATTCGTGGACACGTCGACTGCAACATGGAGTTTGATCCAGCCGGATGCCTTCTTCATGTTCCATCTGTGTGCCAGCCATCCTCCGTACTTGTTCAGCGATATGCCGGTGGCATCCAACGCCACCGTTATCCTGTATGGTTTCGGAGTGACGTTTCCTGCGCCGAAGGCCAGGAAACGTTCCTCCGAACCTATATTCAGACCGATCGACGTACAGCGATCGAATAATTGGGTGAGACTTATGGGCGGAAGACCGGTCCTCGTGATGAAACTATTGGCTATACCCAGCATCAACCTGTAGCTGGTCTTCAGCACCGTCCTTAAGAGTACGATCCATGCTATCAGCGCATCGCTGTACACGAATGGGTGCCCTCTTTTCCCTTCGTTCATCCTTTGGATGTCGGCCGCATGGCCGACATCCCAACTGTAATCGAACAGTCTCCTGCCCAATTCCTCCATCGCATTCGTATCCAAAGCACAATCCCTTTTACTTCCGTTCCCATTCTCCATGATCGTCGGCCACCCGTTCTGGCCGGCCGTCCCTGTCCACCAAAAGGCTGTTGGCGCAGCCGGATGGGGACGATACTTCTAGCATCATCGGTGGCCTTCCAGTTCATGAAACCGTTTCGAAGAGTTTAATTAATCGGTACCAGCACCGATTAATTATCTAAAGGATGTGACAGGATATATACCTATTTAAAATGCTAGCATCAGAAAAACGATCAGCCAATCAAAGAATTACCGAACACAGTTTAGCCTCACTCATGCAATGACTTGATAACAAGGTCATCGTAACAAGGACTTTTGATATGCTGGCTAATCCGAAATGAACGAGGGTTTTTATACAATCATTGTTATCATTCATAACAATGAGTTACAAGGTCGTCCAGAAGCAGA
>JAFSYZ010000276.1 GCA_017455785.1 Candidatus Methanomethylophilaceae archaeon | reverse complement strand
TCGGCTATCTCCGATAGGCAGTCGTATGCGTAGCGTTCGAAATCAATTCCCTTCTCTATAGTCTCATTACACATTGTATTTCACTTCCGGTGTATCTGTTTCGGGAGATCGTTTGTTTAGGGGCTACGGACTCTTTTCGATGTACGCCTCCCCTTTCCTCTTGCACCCTTCGTCGATGGGTTTCCCTTTGGGTATGTGGGCGAAGGACAGCGAATCCTGCAGCCTTTGGAACACCCTCGACTGTTCCTGAAGGATGCCAATCCTGTACAGTACGGCAACCCTGCAGAAGAAGGTCATGTTCCTGAGACTGGTGATGCGGTCGATGATGAACTGCATCATATCCACCAGTCCCGATGGGAAGGTGACCATTGATGTTGACGATTTACCTGAACGGTCCATATCATCTACCGTATCGACCAGCTGCCTCACCTTGGACTCCCATGACGACGAGATGTCCGACATCCTTCTGTCACCATCGACCGTGCTGTTGTCACTGACCACATGATCCATCATGCCGATGGTATCGCCGATGAACTCCCTGACGGCAACGACGATGAAATCGCTCCTTCCGGAGTACATCATGCCGTAGGGATCCATCATTTCCATCATCTCATCCGGAAGACGGATGATCCTGCGGACGGTCTCGATGATGGTCGGTTGGGATGTCATAATATATCATTTGATATATTATATTTATAATTTATTAAATTAGTAACAAGATAAGATTACCATTGACGGTAGACGGATGGATCTGATAACATTCCCGTGTGTCATTCTTCACCCTTCGTACCATCTTGTCCTGTGTCATCGAGCTTTCCACTTTCAGTGTATAAGCTTCGTGTACGCAGTCCTTCGCTTCTCCGCCTCGGGTCTCGAAAGACACCCAGGGTTGATTAAAACGTGAATTCGGAATCTGGGTTCTGCTAACAATAACGCCATAGCATCCGCTGTCCAGTTTGTTATCGGTGTTCAGAATCCCAACAGCAGGATGGGGTCCAGACCCAGTTTCCGCATAATCCTAAAGGCTTTTTCCGAATCACCCGGTGCTCCGGAGATGGACATCGTATCGTTGGCACGGTCATAAACTACCAGCGTCGTCGCCATGAAATCGATTATGTGCTTCATGGTCAGGTGCTTCCTTTCCTCCTCTTCGTCATCGTAAGGGCTCTTGCGGGGTTTGTCCTCGCCTCTGGCGAGGACGTTGTCTATTACCCCGTGGATCATGGCCGTCACCGATGTCAGGAAAATCATCGCATCCTGTCTGGCGGGCGAATGGATGTACACGTGTCCTACGTTAAGACCGGATTTCATCAGGCGGAAGCAGAATTCCACCAGGTACTCCCCCAGGTAAGCGGATATGACATCGTCAGGGGTGGCCCCTTTCAGGATATCGGATTCGTTTCCGCGCGGGAGATTGGTGACCAATACCCTTACGGAATATGCCTCCGCAGCCTGTTCCACCATATCCTCGACGATGAACGGTTCCTTCCCTTTCACTCTCCAGCAAGGACCTTCAGGATCCTTCTTGGCCAGTTTCGGATCGTACCTTATCTCAGGGATAGCACCGTATACTCCGCCGGTTGCGGCGATGCAGTCATCGAAAGCTTTCCTGGCATCCTTCTCGCAATGATATTTGCCCAGGGATTTGATCCTCTTGGAGAATTTCCCGTATCCGGTACCGCGGATGTATTCTTCAGCCTCCTCCTTCCCTCCGGGAAGGGTGAAGGCTACGAACCTCAGTTTGGTCTTCGTACCTTTGGAAAGCTCCACTTCCGCATCGGTATCGTAATACTTCCTCCCCGGGGAACACGGGGATTCGTCCATGGTCCCGCTGACTGCGGAATACACGATATCGTTACGTATCCTGTTGGCGAAACTCGACGGCACCTTGGTGACGAAGAACGCACCTTCGTTCATCAGCGGGATCAGTATATCGGACACGGCGAGTTTGCAATCCGCCACGACCAGATTCTCTGACAGGTCCACCCTCTCTTTCAGGAATCCGATGGCATCGAGATCTATCTCGATGTCCGAGGTATTGCCGTCGTACGATCTGCTGGCTGCAGCGAGTCCGTTGCCGTCCACCACGGCACCGAACACCTTCTGGAGAAGATGGTTCCGTTTGCTTTTGGAGTGGTTGTTGTGCCGGGGCATGGCCCCGTCAGCCCAGTCATCGTAATGGGTGCCCCACAGATCGACGTCGGAGACGTCTATGTGGAACACGTTGCTTTCCATCCCGTACTGTTTCTTCACGGATTCGTAGAGATCCCAATGGAAAGCGGGCGTACCCGCTTTCGCTATGACGTCCAACCTTTCCCTCAGGATGCGGTCGCTCAGACCTTTCTGTTTCACGAAATGCCCGAAGATCAAATCCTTGGGGGCGGTAGAAAACACAGCATTCATCCTGTAGACCGGACGTCTGCCCATCTCGGAACTCATACTTCCGACGAAGGCTTTGGCAGCCATCCCTACCGAGAGGTTGCATAGCCTCTTCTCGAAATCCTTCGAGGCGTCATCTATCGCACGGCGTATGCCCAGTTTCTCCATCATGGCCATGGCGAGCGCAGCCGGGAACGGCAGCGCTTCGATCGTAGAGGGTTCAGTATTCAGTTTCATTCTGCTCCGCACGCAAACAGTTGGATATAAATACTATATGTAAAAGTAGTATATGAACATATCGAAAAAACTAAATAACATAAACGATTTATTTAAATACTAAAAACTTTTATGCATTTTTGCACGCAAACAGCAGCAAATAGGGATGTGGACCGAATTTGGATATAGGTCCGGTCGCCTGAAATGTTCGAAGAAGATCAGAGAATAGGTCGGGGGATTGGGGGACCCTAACGCGTTTTTACAAAAGTTCAGACCCAGATTCCGAATTCACGCTATAGGAAATGATTTAGACGGGGTCTGTTGTGCCATACGATGGTGTTTGAACTAACCATTTATAGATTCCACGTCGATTCGAAAGCATGAACATTAAAGGCATCAAGGTCACATCCTTCGCTGTCATCGTTCTCGCTGTGGTACTGCTGATGCTGTTCTCAATGGTGTCCGCATCCGACGGTGAACCCGGAGAGGGCTGCGGCGACGGATTGACCTGGACCTTGGAAGACGGGAAATTGGTGATTTCCAAGACCGGTGAAGGTACCGGGCGTATGACCGACTTCTCCTACATGGGAGGGGACAGGCCGTGGCAGGAACAGAGGTTGGAGATCATCACGATAACGGTCGGAGCAGGTGTCATCTCCGTAGGTGAATGGGCTTTCGCCATCCTGCCCAATCTGACTGCTGTAGAATTGGCGGATTCCGTTGAGACCATCGGTAAGAGTGCCTTCTACGGCAACAGCGGATTGGAGTCCGTCAAAATGCCGGCGGAACTCACCGCGGTGGGTGACAATGCATTCTTCGAGTGCAAAGGGCTGAAGTCGGTGACATGCCATGACAAGTTGGCTACAATCGGTAGCAACGCGTTCGCGAAATGTATAGCACTTGAGACGGTGGACCTCGGGAACAGTGATGTGAGGATCGATCCCCTCGCCTTCTCGGATGATGAGTCGCTGAAGAGCATATCACTCGGTAAGGCGGTTTCCATTGGAGAGGCAGCATTCATCAATTGCGTCAGCCTCGAGGGTATAACGATCCCGGATACCGTCATCTCGATTGGTCAGGAAGCATTCCTGGACAACTACTCATTGAAGACTCTCGTCCTTTCCAACCAGTTATCGACGATCGAGGATTCCACATTCGCCGGCTGTATCGCACTGGAATCGGTGACGATACCTGATTCGGTGGAGTCCATCGGTTACGATTCGTTCACCGGATGTACCTCCCTGAAGACCCTGAACCTCGGGAGAGGTCTGATAACCATCGGCAAGGAGGCCTTCCAGGACTGCTCATCCTTGGAGTCGTTGGATCTCCCCGACACGATGCATTACGTCTACGAATACGCCTTCACGGAATGCACGTCGCTCAAAGAAGTTACCGTAGGAAAGCAGATTCTATCTCTTGGTTACTCGTCATTCTACGGGTGCACCGAACTGAAGACGGTCACCAACAAGAGCATGCTCAACATCGAGAAGGGTATGGAGTACCATTACGTTGCCTACTACGCCGATACCGTAAACGGTAAGGTGGAGATGGTCTCCGACGGTACGTTCACCATCTACAGGAATGACCTGTCGGAATATGCTGTGATCTGCGCTTACGAGGGTACCGCGACGGATCTGGATCTTTCCACAGTGGTGTACGAGGGTACAACGTACAAACCCTTAGTGATAGACAACTATGCGTTCAAGGATACAGCTGTCAAGAACGTCACGATGGGAAAGGATCTGATACATATAGGCAGCTTCGCATTCGCCGGTACCGACCTTGAATCGGTGGCGTTCGGGGCAGGCCTGTACTTCCTGTGGGAGAATGCCTTCGACGGGTACACATTCTACGTCGATGACGGCGAGATCGCCATAACCCCGGAGAACCTCTGCGGCTGTTCCTTCGGAGCCGGTAAAGAGGGATCGTTGTACGGGTGCACCGTAACCTTATCCCTAGGCGGAGGATCGTCCGAGTCCGTAGGGCCGGACACCGGATGGACGGAATCGGATACGGTCCCGACGACATGGTCGAAGGTCCTGGCGAAGGGTCAGGCCATCCCTGAGATATCTAATCCGGTGAAATACGGATACATCTTCACAGGCTGGTCACCTGTCTTCCCGGATGTTCTGGAATCCGAGGGCACCTTCGAGGCAGGATGGGTCGCCTCCTCCGGTCCCGACGATGACAACACGGTACTGTACATCTCCATGGTCATAGTCATAGTGGTAGGTGTAGTGATCGCGGCGATCGTCATCAAACGCAGGGCTTGAAGTCCTTCTTTAAATTGCCCCCGTTTAGGGGGCGTCTCACTTTACTCATGATTGAGCACTGACGTCAAATTTTGAATCGTATGATTCAACCTGAGTTCGACAGATAGGATGATCCTCTATCCTTTCCACTCGTGCCGGCGCGTCATTCGGCGCCCGGCCATTCCGTCCCTATGCCCGGGACGAGGGTGGCCGGTCCACCCAAGGGGCCGGAACAAGTCCGGAACGGAACAGGATGTTCCTGGCCGCGTTCACGTCCCTGTCCAT
>JAFSYZ010000275.1 GCA_017455785.1 Candidatus Methanomethylophilaceae archaeon | reverse complement strand
TGCATCGGCGATACCTTCGAACGCTGCTATCGAACCGAACATCGATTCCGGTACATCCTCGTCATAGGACATCCTTCTTCCACCCCTCCGTCTTTGGTCTTCTGCATTCCCTTATGAAACGTTCGATCATATCGGTCGCACCGTAAGGTCCGATCTCCGTGACTATCGGGATCTTGAACTGCCTTATCGATTCGTCCACATCCATGGCGTACATACTGAAGAGGAAATCGGGTCTCTTCGCATTCACATCCGCAACTATGGATTCTACATCCTCTGTGCTTGTTATCTCGTAATCATCGCTGCCCTTGGCATGATCGTCGTAAGTACGGTCCGCACGCAGCATTATCGTCTTCCTGACCGGGATCATCTTCAGGTCATCGATTATCTCGGACACCCATCCGACATTCCTGCTCAGGCTGGCAACGTAAACGGTCTTTCCTTCGAAGTAGGGCAGGAGGTGTTCTATCCTCTTCTTGTATTCCTCTCTGAACTCCTTCAGGGCGGATTCTATCTCCTTCTCCTTTCCGAACACCTTTGCGATGTCCTTCATCCAGCTTTCGGTGGATCTCATACCGACACCTATCGGGTTATCGGAGAACTCCATACCATATTCATCCTTCAGAAGGGACCTCTGTTCCCTGGCGAACTGATCCTCGGTGACCAGGAATGACAATCTGGATTCAGTCATCCTCTCGATATCTTCGACAGAACAGTCGCCCATGATGTTGCAGCGTACTGTAATGCCCGCTCTTCCGAGGATGTCCTCTATCCTCTTGATGTTGGATATCATGTTGTTGGCCATCGGTTTGATGCCGACCATCGATATGCAGTCCTGCTTGGGTAGGTCCTTGACTGCGAATTCCCTGACTATGCCCTTGCAAGCGTCGATCAGACCCTGCATATGGTCACCGTTCAGGTTGCCGTCCTCTTCTAGGAAAGCTATCTTGACGTCAGGATATGTCCTCTTGAATTGATCGACGATCCCTCTGACGTCATCCCCTATGATGCCCGGTGCACAAGATGTTATGACGGCGATATGTTTCCTTCCGGAATCCACCGCGTCCTGCAGACAATCCCTTAACTTGTCGTTACCGCCGAATATCATCGACCCTTCGTCGAGACGTGTGCATATCGCATCGGGAACAAGAGCGGCATCACAGGGCAGCATGTTGGTCCTGTACGCCCTCTTCACGCTGTTGGCGGTCAGTTGGAATGCGAATTGGGAGCAGTTCCTTGTAGAATGCATTAGGGTACATAGTCCTTCGACGGAGAGACATGTGTTCACTGCACCGGAGAATGCGCACCCGTGAAGGATGGTCTTCTCCTTCACCGATTTCGAAGCGTATACCCTTGGTTTGCTGGATGCTTTTATCCTTTCCTTCCTCTCGTAATCGGCGTGATGTCCTCTCGACATACCGAGCACGGTCATCTCCAGCTCTGTTTCCGTTAAGAATCTGGCCCTATGCTTCTTGCCTTCGATCACAATGTTTGCCAATTCCCTGAACGAATCGGCTAATCCCGTATCGGGATATTTCTCCACTACGGTCTTGGATTCCTTCTCCGCGCTGAGGAACAGGTTCGAACGTTCGATCCTTGCCACTATGGGGATATTGACGGCTTCGGAGAACGCCTCCACTCTTGCTTTCTCGTAATCATCTCCGCGGCTGTTGAAGATTATCCCGCCTATCCTGTCGGGATTGTAGTTGGACACTCCGCGCAATATGTTGTTCGCGGCGTATATCGACATGTACTCACCGGATGTGACCACATAGATGGTATCGGCGTAACCGTCCCTGATCGGGACCGCGAAACCTCCGCAGACCACATCACCGAGCACATCGTATAGAACGAGATCATGGTCGATGGAATCTATTCCTAGGTCCCTGAGCAGGTCGAATGCTGTTATTATTCCCCTGCCGGCACACCCTACGCCTGGTTCCGGACCGCCGGCCTCCACACACAATGTGTTACCGAATCCGCGGAGGACAAGGTCCCCTAGTTCCCTCTCGTTAGGAGGGACGTCCTTCATGTATTCCAGGACGGTACGGCATCTCTCCTCGCCAGTGAGCAGTCTGGTGGAATCGTGCTTCGGGTCGCATCCTATCTGCAGTACCTTCACGCCTCTTTCAGATAAAGCGGCGCTCAGATTGGATGATATGGTGGATTTGCCAATACCTCCCTTACCGTAGATTGCGATCCTTCTGGTCACTTCCTTACCTCTTTGTATTCCAGACATGCGTTCAGGAATCTGTACGGTACATTGATATTGGAATGATAATAAAGGTGGGGGTAACCAGCGAACAATCTGTCCGTTGTTCTGACGCATTCATAACTCTTCCCTGAGTTCTTGGTCGCTGTACACCCTTCTCCGTTATCGGTGCAGTCCCAATAATGGAACTCATGGCCTCTGATGCTCTCCCCTTTCTTCAGCAGGAGGTTGTCATTCCTGGCGGTGAGAGTGATGTATCCGAATCTTACGAGTTTATCCGTTTTCAGGCTTTCTCCATCGAGTGCCCCTACCATATCACAAACGTTACCGTCAGGGTCGCCCATCCTCCTGTTGAGGTACATGAAACCGCCGCATTCCGCGATACAGGGCATCCTTCCATCGATGGCTTTCTTGATATCCTCTTTCATGGTGGAGTTGTCCTGCAGTATCTTTGTGTGTAATTCCGGGTAGCCGCCGCTGAATATCACACCATCCAGGTCCTTCGGGAGATGTTCGTCCCTCATGGGTGAGAATCTCACTATCTCGGCGCCCATATCCTCTAACAGCGCTACATTATCGGCGTATGTGAAGCAGAACGATTCGTCATCAGCGAGACCTATTTTTACCTTGTCCTTCAGTTTGGGGATCTCGGGTGATATGTGCTCCATGTCGGACGCGGAATCCGCTATTTCTATTAACATATCGATATCGATATACTCCTCGAGCAGTTCGGCCAGGGAATCCAGGTTCTGTTTGAGCTCCGGTACCTCGTCCGGAAGGACAAGGCCTAGATGTCTCGAGGACAGGGTCATCTCTTCCTTCAGTTTGGGGACATGCCCGATGACCTTTATCCCTACCTCTTTCTCAATGAGTTCCTTTACCGTAGGATAGACGCTCTTCGACATGTTGTTCAGTATTATCCCGACGACGTTGTTCTTCCTGAACTCCTTCAATCCTTTGGCCAGAGCGACGGATGTGTTCGCCATTCCTTTGCAATTCAGGATCAGGATAACGGGTGCAACCAACACCTCGGACAGTTCATAGGAGCTTCCGGATAGCTGTGAGCCGTTTCCGTCGTAGAATCCCATAACCCCTTCTATAACCGATATACGAGAGGCGGATCTGCAGAACAGATGCTTTGTCATATCAGGTTCCGTGAAGAATGTATCGAGATTCCTGGATTTCGTCCCGATGACCTTGGAATGGAACATCGGATCGATGTAATCAGGTCCACATTTGAACGATGAGACATCCAACCCCCTCCTCTTCAGCGCGGTCAGTATCCCGCATGTTATCAATGTCTTACCGCTGTTACTGGAAGCCGCGGCCAACATGAACCTGGGGTGATGTTCCATCATGCTTTCAGGCAAGTGTTACAGCGATATCAATACATCGGATAATGCATCCATCCATCTCTGCACACTTTCTTATTGTAATACCGCCATAGCCGCAGGGGAGAGAACAGGATGAAGAGTATCAAGAGCAAGGTCGAAGCGGAGCTCATGGCAGGCAACATAGGGTCGAATCTCTCATGTCCCTATCATCCGAGCCATTACAAGGGTCAGAACTGTTCATTCTGTTATTGTCCGTTCTATCCGTGCAACGATCCCGACCTTGGGCGCCTGTTACCCTCCAAACGCACCGGCAACGAGATCCTGGATTGTTCGCAGTGCCTCTTCTGCCACAGCAACAAGGTGGTGGAGTACTCCTTCAAGAGATTCCAGGAACTCGGTATCACCAAGGCTGATGATCCAAGGATAATGGATGTCAAGGAGGAGGCCAAGAAACTTTTCTACAAGAAGGGACGCTCCATCATGATACTAGGTGCGACATCGGATGCAGGTAAATCTGTGACCGCAGCAGCCATCTGCCGCATCCTGAACAGGATGGGGTACTCCGTATCGCCGTTCAAATCCCAGAATATGAGTCTGAACTCCAAGGTCACCAGGGCCGGACATGAGATCTCCATGATACAGGACCTCCAATGTAAGGCAGCAGGTATCTACAATCCCACGTCGCACGTCAACCCCATATTGCTGAAGCCCAAGGGGGATAAGATCTCCCAGGTCATAGTGGAAGGTGTACCCTTCGGAGACTACGACGTCGAGGATTATTACGAGAATTTCATCCCGAATCATGCATTCGAGATAGTAAGGAGGAACATAGACTTCCTCCGTTACAGGTACGATTACGTGGTCATGGAGGGAGCAGGCTCTCCAATGGAGATCAACATCTATGACAAGGACATCGCCAACATGCGTGCGGCAGAGTTGGCGGATGCTGACTGTATTCTTGTTATTAACATGGAATGGGGAGGTTCCTTCGCCTATGCCGTAGGAACGGTGGAACTGATGCCTCCTGAGGACAGGAAGAGGATCAAAGGGATCATTCTCAACAATATAAGAGGGAACACGGCAAGCATCAAACCCGGTGCGAAGGAGCTGGAGAAGGTACTAGGCATTCCCGTGCTAGGTATCATACCGCATCTGGATGTGGATCTTCCGAAGGAGGATTCCG
>JAFSYZ010000274.1 GCA_017455785.1 Candidatus Methanomethylophilaceae archaeon | reverse complement strand
GCCATGAACTACATTGGAATCGATGTACATAGTGCGACATGAAGCGTTACGGAGGATTATGAAAGGTGAAAACTGAGTAGTCAGGGCGTAGTCCCCCTGACCCTACCTGGGCATGCGTTCGGAGCAATCCGAGGGTGTGGAGCCCCAGGGACAATGTAGCCCGAGGCGAAGGTCATGAGCCGAAGGGAGCTAGGGTAAGTATGGCATGGCGAGCGTAAGCAAATCGTCGAAGAGGGTTCGTGATCGATCCAACATGCGGTATGACCAGTCTGCGGAAGCAGGAAGCATGAGCCAAAAAGGCAGGCCCCTGGTCGGATGGTCTATGTATACATCCGACGGACAATAACATCAAACGGAGCCCGGACCATAGATGGCGCCTAAACCATACACAATTATCTTTCGTGATGAACATGGAAACCCCTTTGCCCTCCTACGGAGGAAGCCTGACCGTGAGGAAAGGCGATAGGGCATAGGGTACAGGATGTGGCAAGAAGCGAAAGCCGTCATGTAATGTGACGGATAGGCGCTCATGCGCCAATCCGAAAGGATGCAGACGTGCCACGGGCCATAGGCAGAAGGAAAACTATGCAGGACGATAAAAGCGAAACACTCACAATAACACCCTACAAAGGTGAGAGGTCAGCTAAGGCTCTCGACAACAGTTCATGGGGGACCATAGATTGGAAAGAAGCCGAAAAACAAACAAAACGTCTGCAAAGGAAGATTTCAAAGGCCATGTGTGAAGGCAGAATAAATCGTGTGAAACAACTCCAACACCTTTTGACGCTATCGTTCTACGCCAGAGCGATAGCGGTCAGGACCGTTTCCCAGGACAACAAAGGGAAACACACTCCTGGTGTAGATGGAATTCTCTGGTCCACACCAGAAGAGAAGTATAATGCCGTGCTGGAATTGAATAAAGGAAAGTACAGAGCAAAACCACTGAGACGCATCTACATCCCGAAGAAATCCGGGAAGTTAAGGCCTCTGAGCATACCAACTATGTACGACAGGGCAATGCAAGCACTGTACGCGCTTGCCCTTGACCCGATACAGGAAGCGACAGCGGACAGGAACAGCTACGGATTCCGCATCGGAAGATGCTGTCAGGATGCCTGCGAGGAGATATTCAAATGCACCTCGAAGAAGAGCCAGAACCCCTGGGTTCTGGATGCTGATATTCGCGGATGCTTCGACAACATATCCCATCAATGGCTTCTTGATAACATCCTGATGGACAAACTAGTCCTCAGGCAGTTCCTGAAGGCAGGATATGTCTATAACAAGAAATTGTTCCCAACCGACAGTGGCACGCCTCAAGGAGGCGTGGCCAGCCCAATTCTGGCCAATATGACGCTGAATGGCATGGAATCACTTGTTAAGACGAAGGTATCCAAGAAGGCGTGTCTGACAAGATACGCGGACGATCTCGTAGTGACGGCCCCCACAAGGGAGCTTGTCGAGAAAGCCAAAGAAATTCTAGCCCCGTTCCTAGAGGAACGTGGACTGGAATTCTCTCAGGAAAAGACGAGAATCGTGCACATAACAGAAGGATTCGACTTCCTCGGATGGACCTTCAGGAAAATCAAAGGGAAGATGATAATCAGACCATCGAAAGCAACTATGAAGGCGATGAGAAAGAAACTCCATAACCTGATACTGGAAACGGGAGTGCCAATGAATCAAGACGACCTGATATGGCTGCTGAATCCAGTAATCATGGGTTGGGGTAATTACCATCGCACCACGTGTGCAAAGGTGGACTTCCATGATATCGACCACTATGTGGTCGAATGTCTGACTCGTTGGGCGGATAAAAGACATCCAATGAAGGGAAGAAAATGGAGATTCGATAGATACTGGAGGAAAATTGGGAATAGGAAATGGTCTTTCGCCACGGATAAGTACAGGTTGTTCGTGCTTGCGGATATGCCAATAAGACGGCATATCAAAGTGAAAGCATCGGAGAACCCGTATCTCAATACAAAGTACTTCGAAGACAGAAAACATCACACGATGAGACTATGCAAGAACCAAATGGCCACCCAGTTAACTGGGTGCCGAGGTCTGAGCGGATTGCTTGGAAACACGCACGGTCCGTTCTAAGAAGGGGGCGAAGGGGTAACCCTTCGTTCCTATTCAACAGTTAATTTGTACCGCAGTTGTTATGAACGACGATGAAAAGGTCATCGACCAGATCATCGATTTTGGAACCAACGATGAAGGATACTCCTTCATCTTTGATCATTATTCTCCAGAGGATTCGTACATCCTCTTCGAGAATCTGACCACCGCTCACAGAGTATATCATTTCTTCAAGGACAAAGGGTACCGTGTGAAGGGCCTCCACACGGGAAACGGATGTGTTACGGAGATATCCAACACGGATTTCAAGACGGATCTCGAGGATGCCACCAAGCTGGCGAGGATGTGCAAGGATCATTTCACCGGCCGTAGGGAATACTCCTTGGCTCACTTCGCCGACATCGATTCGATGAAGGCGAAGGAGCTGTGCAGAGTGATGAACGACTGCAGTGAACAGAGGGATAAGCTGAATCTCAGGATCCAGGCATACATGGACATGTTCGACATCCACCTTCCCGGTAGATTGAAGAAGGTCTATTCGGAAAAGGCGATGAATTATCTCAGATCCTTGGATCATCCGGCCCTGATAATCATGGTCGAGGAGATGGAATCCGTAATAAAGCATATCGAGATGGCCAAGAAAGGATTGGAATCGTTGTTCAAGAACAACGAAGATGTGAAGAACCTCATGTCGATCAAAGGGATCGGGATCCAGACAGCCGCCACAATCTACACCGTTGTCGACGGTGCAGAGAGATTCGAGACCTCGGAGAGTCTCGTGTCGTATGTCGGATTGAAGATCACGAGACATGAATCCGGAGGCGAACGTGATATGCATGGGCATATCAACAAGCGGGGTGACCCGTTTGTTCGCAAGTACCTTGCGAACGTGGTTGTGAAACATCCACTGTATTATCCGGACAGCGATCTGGCCAGATTCTACAAGCGGAAGAAAGAGGTCATGCCGCATTGGAAGGGGGTGACGGCGGCGATGAGGAAACTCGTATGCATAATCTGGGCGATGCTGACCAGACACCAGGTATACAAATTCGCGCCATCGGTGAAGGCATGAACACATCAAGCTCGAAGGCCGGATGCGTCTTCTTAACCTCCTGCGGAGGTTGAGAAGCAGCATCCTATTCACCATCGGGACAGGTATGAACCTGTGAGACGTCACGGACGTGTCGTAAGGTCGCGAGGGATTGGATCGCGGAGATGTTTTGTCGGCCCTTCTTCACAGAGGGTGACCACATTTTACAAACTTGGACCATGCTCGAACGACCAAGACCGACATCGTTATGCAGGCACAGACCGCGGAGATAAGAAAATGGGATTCGAACACTCCGTGATCGACATATGGCTCACATCTCACCGATAATCGGACGTTTTTCGATATGATCTAGTGCAATCTTTATCTGACATTTTGAAGATGGATAATCCTGAGGCCGCTTTTAACGAAAGAACATCTTATCAGGTGGTCGGACGGTTTTGTCCACCACTATTTTTCACGTACAGACAGACAGCGAGGTACCCTCGCGGGTGACATATATATTAACCCCCGGCTTTAGAGGGGGGTTTTGAGAGGTCGATTGTCTTTCCTAACCAACGCCATGGAGGAAAGTGGACAGATCATTAGATAAATCATAAGAGTGTGAATTGGAGGACATTACGCATCTCGAACTATGGAATGATACCGATAGTGATACCGATAGTGATACCGATAGTGATACCAATAATGATACCGAACGATTATTTTTTGACAACAATCCATTTACCAGCCTTAGCGTTTCCTTCTCTCATCAAATGGCCTGAATCAGTCATTGATTTAACACGTCTCTTAATTGTAGCAAGAGGGATGTGTGTAATCTCTGAGATCATTCTGATGGAAACCGATGGATCATCAATCATACAAGCAAGAATTGCTTTGGACTTTTCATCGACCTTGAAGTGATCGAGTGCCTCAGTGTCTGGTATCACGGCAGCTCTTGTTTTTATAACAACTTTGAATTCCCCATCGACCTCTGTGAACTCCGGTTCCGGGTTCGCATTGTTCTTGCATTCTACAAGGACCTTTGTGATACCTTGACCCCAGTTCTCAACCATGCCTGAAGCGTAGAACACATCGGCCAGTTTCTCGTTGCGAAGAACCGACCTGTGGGACACCTTCAAGGTCTCTGCGGTCAGACCGCTTAACAAAGAGCCAGGATTGGAGATCTCCAAGTGGTCTTTGAAGACACGCACCAATATCGGAGATTGAATTGAATAGTCCATGTGGACGATGGCGTTGACCAGTAATTCCCTTAGCGCCTTCTCGGGATATTGGAACACCAGATGTCTGGAAGTCGTTCCTCCCCCGTATCCGTATGTCGGCTGAATGTATTTGTCCAGAAGGATCCTCATCGTTTCATCGGCTAGTTGGATCAGCGGACATCTGATGATATCATCTCTGATCAGGAGCCCATCGTCATCGAACAATCCAATTTTGGCATAGGCACCATAATTGACACTGTATGGGTTCGGATGGAATAACAGAACAGCGGTATCGGTGAGCTTTCCGTCATTGATTAACTGGAATCTATTCAGAACGGTATTGAAATCAGCTTCGATATCAGCGGGAATCCTGCCTGCGCTCTTCCCTTTGGACAGGAATAATGACAACGCATCGGAGGACAATGCATCCACGGTAACCTTGGATGCCTGATCGAGCCATTGCATCCCACGTTCATCAAGGAGGATCTTCTTGAGGTCATCACCCTCGATCTGTTGAGTGGTGTTACCTACGCGCATGTAGAATTTGCCCTCATAGTCGATCAACTTGTCTCCCTTCGGAACATCGATTACGATACAGTTTTTGCCTTCGATAGCCTCGGCACGGGTATTGGACATGATGTGGAGCTTGTTGCGGATGTCATCAGCAACGGTCTTTGTTTCCTTCTTGATGTTCTGAATACCGACATAAACACCGTTATCGTTACGACCTATTATCATGCGGCCGCCGGCTGTGTTGTGGAAGGCTGCGATAGTTTTGAGATATTTCAACGCCCAAGACTCTTTCCACTCCGTATCGATGTTCTCTATGTCCATATCCCTTCGATGGAGTGATGGGGGAGGACGATATTATTGTTATCGGAGAATGAATCAAACACCGACATTAGCTATGGGTTATCATAAGGGGGTTATTGTCATTCGTTGTTTGATTGAATCTTCAGCGGAATAATTTAAGAACCGCCACTATAACGCCCAATGGAATCCCAACACCAAACAAGACCAATGGCACGATTCTAATTATTGCCGCTGTCGAACTAAAACCATAAGAATCAGCGTTATCAGCAGACCAATCGAAAATACTGGTAAACGCATCTGCAATACCAGTTTCAACGATAAACAAAACAACTGCAACAACAACACCAACGGTGCCTAAAACAACTGCCCAGGGATTGTTCTCGATGAAACTCATACAACTTAATATGGTTGGTATTATTTATAGTAACCCTTCAAGAACAATTGGTTTGACATACTGTGTTTTAAATAATTAGTAATCAGGTCTGAATAATTAAAAACAACAATTAAAAATGAAAGTTCAGTTGCTGCCTTATGGTGTTCTGATGAGTGACAATCCAGTATCAAATGAACATTATGTTCCGAGAACACCCCGAAATACTCGGGATCGCAAAAAAATCAACCGAAAACCGCATTATGCCCGGAACCCGGGAACGGTCTCAAATAATTATGCGGAGGGTGTCGAAAGCATGTTACATATAATTTTATCAGATTGTTCAAACGGATTCTAGTTTGATTTCAAAACTGGAAGATCTAGAAGCATATGCAGCGATATACATTCAGTTCAATAAAACGGACCCCCGAGCTACCGGGGGCCCGTCAAAGTGTTTACAGCGAGACAGTCACCGAAGCTGAATAGGAGTTACCCTTGTCCTGCACTTCCGAGATGTCCACTGAATGATAGGTCTCTCCATCCTGGAACGCGGTGACCCACTTGTCTTCCGAATCCGCCCAAACTGAACCTTGTACCAGGAACAGGTTCCCTACCACGGTGAATGCATCACCATCGGATACGACGAAGGTGTACACACGATCCCCTACATTCAGAACCAGAGTATCGGGGGAGACACCGTTGAAGGCATCTGTTCCCAAAGATACTGCTGATCCGACATAAGGCAGGGTGCCGACGAAGATCGAACCCTCGGCGTATATCTCATCTATAGCATCACATCCGTTGAAGGTATTGCTGCCGATGGAGGTGATACCTGACGGGAGCATGAGTGTCACCAGATCGCTCTTTATATTGTTCCGTATGAACAGATCCGTCGATATCATAGTCATACCTCTGAAGATGATGGTGTCCACATTATCGATAGCGTCCCATGCAGCCTTGGGATCCACCCCAAGATTGTCGTAAGAGAAGAGCGGACCTGTTCCGGCGACGACCATCACGTTACCGTTCACATATGCACCGATAGATTCACCGATGGCAATGCCCGTACTGCCTTCGATAAGCCAGACTGTACCTCTGTATATATCGCCTTCCAGTTTGTATGTGGTATCGCCACTGCCATTCAGCTTGAACTCCAGGTCCGTGTATACGAGTCCGTCGAATGTCGAGAATACATTAGCACCGAATCTGACAGTGCCGGAAACACCCATCAGTATCACCGTTGTGACCGCACCGTGACCTGCGAAGGCATAATCACCAACAGTCTCAACGGACGAACCGATGAACACGACATCGATCGTATCTTCAACAGCGCTGGAAGACCTCCTGAAGGCATTATCGCCTACAGTGGTGACTGCATCCGGTATGGTCACCGTTCCTTGGATGGCCGTATCGCCGAAAGCGTAATCTCCGATCGTTATCAGCGAAGCGGGAAGCGATATCGCCGTTATTGCGGTGCCTTTGAATGCGTCATCATATATGTCCGTGAGAACGGATGATGATATGGACATACCTGTCAGATACGAGCACCCCTCGAACATGGAATCTCCCACGGATTTCACGCCTGTCGCTATCGTAACGGTTTTATTATTCGTACCCAGCATCCATGGGGCACCTGTGTTGCCTGTCGAATAGTTCACACCGACACCGTTGGAACCTTGCGTGAAAGTGAACGTGGTGAATCCTGTGCATCCCTCGAATACGGGATGGTCGGCATCATTCACTGCATCTAATGTGATGGGTATCGATAAGGTCGTCAAATTGGAGCATCCGTAAAACGCATTGGTCCCGATGGATGTCACTGTATCGGGTATCGTCACCGAAGTGAAGGAAGCATTGGTACATCCCTTGAAAGCATCCGCAGACACTGAGGATATACCGGAGAGAGTGACAGATGATAGAGAGGTGCATCCTTCGAATGCCCCTGCACCTATGGTTGTGCCGGTACCAGTGACCGATACCGATGTCACCGCGGTGTTCTTGAAAGAATTGGCTCCGGCCGAATCCAGTACCAGAGCGTTGTCGAGGGATGTGCATCCTTCGAACGCGCTTTCGGCCACGGTCGATCCCGATGGGATATCGATCGAATTCAAAGCGGTGCAACCCTTGAAGACACCCTCTGCGAAGTCGGATATGTTGTGATCTACATCCGTCAGTGATGTGCAACCATGGAATGCGTACTGACCTACCGATGTGACCGTATCGGGGATATCCACTTCTGTTATGGTGGTCATTCCTTTGAATCCGTATTGACTGATGGTCGTCATACCGTCGGGAAGAGTTATCGATCTGACCGCTGCTTTGTAGGAGTCCCACGGTACCTCACCGTCATTATATTCCGTCATGGCACCGGTGGTATCTGTGCCTTCGGTATAGACTATCAGCAACTGATATGAGTTGAGCATATACCTGTACTTGAGACCGGATCCGCAGGGTCCGTTGGGGTTGTTGGTCAATTGTGTTTTCGAATAAGACGAACCGCGTTCGAAAGCGAATGTGGATGAACCGTCCGAATCGTAGCTGATGGCCGTAGTAGTGGTATCCTCATCCTTGTACCAATCCCCGTCCAGATGGCTTGTGGATTCGAAGGTTATCGCACTCCCCGTACCCTTGAAGTATATTATCTGGATATCGGGGGTGTAATCCACTGCACTTATGGTGGAACCATTGAAACAGTTGGCAGGAATGGAACCCGTCGCTCCGGATTCGAATACGACGGATGTCAGTAATCTGCAGTTGAAGAATGCCTTTACTCCGAGTGAGGCCACCGTCGATGGGATGGTGATGTTCTTGATGGACGATGCCAGTTCGAAGGCGCTCTCACCTATCGTGGTCAGACCGTTGGGCATGGTCACGGCGGTGACACCAGAGGCATTGTAGAATGCATAATCCGATATCGCGATGGTACTTGTGTCGACTGTGACCGAACCGGTCTTCCCCTCGGGACATTTGATCAGTGTCGTCCTGGTCTTGTTATACAGGATGCCGTCCTCGGAGGAGTAGTTGGGATTGCCTGTTCCGCCTGTTGGGTCCTTGGAAGCCACCATTATCTCCCTGAGGCTGGAACATCCCTTGAAGACATCGTCCCCTAAAGATGTCGTTCCCGGCGGTATGTATATTACCTCCATGGATGAACATCCGAGGAAAGCCTCGTCACCTACGTCGGTCACTGAATCTGGGATGTCTATTCCTATCATTCCGGTAAGGCCCTCGAAGGCATTGTCACCGATCGATGTTATCCCGGTACCAAGATACACCGCCTTGATATCTGATAATTCGATAGATAATGAGGTACAAAGGGTCGCTATCGACGTATTGAAATCGGCCGGGATGGAACCGGAATTGTTCTCAGGTACGATGAAAAGGACATGACCCTTCCCTGTACTCCTCTCAGCTATGCCATAGTATATCTTGTTGGTATCGTCATAACTGATCCTCCAATTTGAGTTATCATCAAACCAGGCTTTGTTAACATACAGATCACCTTTAAGGAATTGACTCAAACTGTATGTAGTTAGACCAACGGTTGAATAATTGTTTTCAATAAGTGCCGAAAGTTTGTAATAAATTAAACTAGAAACACTGGTAATATTGATACTCACACCACCGGTCCCCGGCAGGTAGACGAAGGGTAGATCGAAGTTATAGACACGAGTTCCGGCGGTAACATTGGCCGCAACATCGCCTATCACCATATTCGGCAGCGGTGTCGCAAAGAATCCACGGCTTACATCCGTTATAGAATCCGGCATATGTACCAAGTAAACATCTGTTACACATATTGTATCAAACTTTGCAGTCGACAGATATTCCGGATACTGTATGAATTTATAATTCCCTCCTCTCAGACCGTTACCATTTTGGTCAGTACCATAGGCTATCTCCGGAACTATCACGGCATTTGTGGATTTACCGCAGAGTTTCACAAGGCCGACACTGTTGTACAGATTACCATCGATCGTGTGGAAAGTGGCATTATCAGGTGATACATACCACCTGTAGACGGAAACATTCAATATAAAAATTGAATTAATAGAAGATGTTATGAATGTGAGATAACAACCGGAACTATATTGTGCAGAACTACAGAATGCCGGATAAATTCTTGTTACACCGTACGGATAATATGTTGCATGCGCTTTTAAATTGTTTTCGCTTGTCGACTTAACCAAATTTCCGTTGGCACCTCCGACATTTCCCATGTAGCCTCCCTGATAAATGAGCGGATCCCAGTCGTTCCTATCGCGATCGTATTTTGCAGAGCTTCCTCCGCTCCCCACGGAGACGTAGATATCACCGTAGCCGGATCCGAAACCGGCCCAGTATCTCCCTGTACCGGCGGAAGTGTTGGTGATGGTGCCCATGGATGAAATGGAATACAGATTCCCGAACGTCATGCTGTTCGCAGATGTCCATAAGGCCGTTCCGGGTTGTGATATGACTGTATCTGACCATGTCCACTCGTACCACGTACCCGATATCGATCCTGCTGATACGGTTATGGTGGTAAGGCCGTCGTCGACACCCATTCCATGCTCTTCAGTGTATGCGGTACGACAGTCGAAGGACACCACGATCCCTACCAGGGCAGAATCGCCTGCGAATGCCCCCTGGGGTATCTCCTGTATCTTTCCCCCTATAGATGCCAGTGTGGCCCCGGTGCATCCTGAGTAGGAATACTTACCGATTGATTCGACGTTGTCCGGTATGACCAGTGATTTCAGTCCGGAACAGCCGTAGAAGGCATAATCGCCCACGGTCTCCACCCTTTCCGATATGATGACCTCCCTCAGTTGTGTGGCACCGTAGAAGGCATAATCCTCGATGGCCGTGGCATAAGGCTGGACGCAGTACATGAGAGAATCGTCGATTCCCTTTATCCCCTTGCCTGCGGCAGGGTAGGCTATCAGGACATCCTCATGGGAACCGCTCAGACTGTACAGGTCGCCGTCATAGGAAACGAATTTTGTACCTCCCTCCACGCTTATCTCCTCTAGAGCGGAGCACCCTGCGAATACGCCCTTTCCTATGGAACTTATGTCCGACGTCACCACGAACGAGGTGAATGAAGCATTAGAACAACCCCAGAACGCATAGTCACCGATGGTGTTGGTCATCAGACCTAAGGTGACACCTGTGATGGAAGAACCGGCGAAGGCCGCCGTGGATATATCATTGACAGTCATGGGGATGTTATAATAAGCCGATGAGGCCGACTTCGGATATGCCTTGAGGATGGTGGTACCGGAGTTGTACAGAACGCCCGATATGCCTTCAAAGGATGGGGAGGAACTTATGAACGAAGACACGGAAGCACCCATGAACGCTGCATCCCTGATGGCCGTTATCGTCTCGGGAACGTTGTATGTACCCGACCTTCCCGAAGGATATGCCACCACTTCCGAACCTGATGAACCGAGGATCTCTCCAGAGGTCCCTATTGTGAAAGATGTTGAGGATGAGGT
>JAFSYZ010000273.1 GCA_017455785.1 Candidatus Methanomethylophilaceae archaeon | reverse complement strand
TTCGAATCCTGATCAGAAATTCAAACGGAGACATACGGTCCCGTCTCTCTGACTGCAGGTGCACATACCGTCCTCGGTGAATCCCATGTGCCTGCAGATCCTCTCCGTTCTGCCCCTGATGTCGACGGAGTGGATGGATATGGACTCCCTTCCCTTGATCATGCTCATGGATACGGCAGCTCTGAGAAGGCGCTCGCGTACCTCATCGTCCTCATCCTGGACATAGAGGGATTCGATCCTCCCGTTCCTCAGACAGATGAATCCTTTTGGGGTATCGTCATCAAGTGCCAGCAGTACGTTTTCGAGATTGATTTCACTTTCCCCAAGACCGTTCTCCGAACGGTATTGGGATATCATCTCGGAGGATTCCTGCGGGTGTTTGGAGGCATCGGTGACTGTAAGCAAGCTATCGTTTCCTTATCGAATACGGCATATATTTGTTATCGTCATCGAACACGGCGAACCCATATCAGAAATAGGAGTTAGTCAATCAGTAATCATGAAGGGCAGCGGTTCCAAGACCGACAGGACGAAGGAGGCAATAGCAGAATCCTTCCGCAATCTGCTGTCACAGAAACCCGCTTCAAAGATCAGGGTATCCGAGATCGTGGACGGATGCGGGATAACCGTCCCTACATTCTACAATCACTTCAAGGACAAGCATGCCCTCACCGTCTGGATGTACGTGAACGACGGTACGAGGATAATGGACAACATCGGGAACGGTGATTACCGTTGGAAGGATACGCTACTCGACGGTATGCGCTATTTCCTTGAGAACAGGGATTTCGTGTTAGGTTCATTGGTCCATGTGAACGGTGAATCGGAGTTCATAAGTGCAATGGAGGATACTAACACCAGACTCCTGCTCAAAGAGATGGAGAAGAAGATCCCTGCCGGCACCGGGATGTCGGAGCACATCCGCGAATTGGTGAAGATATACTGTCTGGGTACTTGCAGATACGTGTATCTGTGGCTGACCAGCGAGAATCCGGTCAGTCCGGAAGAAGCAGCATCGCTGTTCGAAGATTGTCTACCATACAAACTGAGGTACTACTTGGTTGATTTATGAATTGCGGTAAAACTAAAATTATTGCGTCTATCATATAATCGTCGTTAAATACCATGATTTTTCTATGAATTCAAAACCAAAAACAGAGGGTTATCATGGCAGACGTGAAGAAACTCATCAAGGGTATGCAGATCATCGTGACCGACCTCTCCCAGCAGGCGGACGGACACGCGATACAGTCAAGGATCTTCGGAGCGGCAGGTTTCACCAAGCTCCAGGAGAAGTACGCGGAGCACGCCGAGGAGGAGAGAGGATGGGTCATCAAGTGCATCGACCGCATCATGGACCTCGGCGGAGAAGTAAAGCTCGAGGCCAAGAAGGAAGGATTTGTAACAAAAGATCCCGTAGAGTGGATCAAGTATGACCTCCAGGTCTCCAAGGATGGTCTCGCATTCCTTAAGGCATTGGTCGAGGAGGCAAGGGATGATTATACAACATACGACATCCTTAAGGCATATTACCAGGATGAGGAAGAGGACATGTACTGGGGAGAGCAGCAGCTCGAGCTGATCGAGTGCATCGGAGTCCAGAACTGGATCCTCCAGCAGATCTGAGGTGGAAAAAATGAGCGACAGAGAAGTAATACTCGCAGCAATGAAGAAGGCAGGGGAACCCCTCAACGCAGGGAAGGTAGCGGAACTCACCGGTCTCGACCGTAAGGTCGTTGACAAGGAGTTCGCCGCCATGAAGAAGGACGGTACAATCGTATCTCCTGTCAGGTGCAAGTGGGAACCCGCGAAGAAGTGAGTCCATGGTCAGCAGGGAACGTTTCGATGTGTTCGAGCGCTCTGGCGATATTGTGAGTGCGATCCCCAAATGCGTATACATCACCACCAGGGCCGGCGACAAGGTCAATACCATGGCCATCGAGTGGGGTACGATGGGGAACCTCTGGGCGAAACCCGTATTCGTCGCGTATGTGAGGGATTCGAGGTTCACCAGGGAGATGCTCGACAAGAATCCAGAATTCACGATCAACATCCCCACAGGCCCGTACGATAAGAGGATCTTCAAGATCTGCGGCGGCAAGAGCGGCCGCGACATCGACAAGGTCTCCGAAGCAGGACTGACACTGGCGGATGGTCAGAAGGTCTCAGTTCCGGGGATAATGGAACTGCCTATGACCCTTGAATGCAAGGTCATATACCGTCAGGATCAGGATGTATCGCTGATACCGGATTCCATCAAGTCACGTTTCTACCCGCACGCTGACAGGGACCACGATACCGATGAGGATGACCATGTCACCTACATCGGCGAGATTGTGGATGCTTACATCCTATCATAAACCAAGGGCATATAGCCCGCTTTTAATTTCTTCAAAGGGATAACACGGATTTCATCGCCGTGAAAGACGGGAAGAAATGCTTCATACTGGTAGCATACCTGCTTGCCGACGATAAGACGATTAAACGCGAATTTGGTGCCTTTGGTCCGATAAGGGATAATTCATCCAAATTCATTCTTTCTCTGGACAGACTGGATATGTCGAGTGACGGCATCTCCCATCTGAATATCATCGATTTTCTGGAAGGGAAGTCGGACCTTATGTTGACCTGAGTGGTTGGGAATTCCCAGAATTATTCACGGAATTCCTAACTAAGCTCAAGCATCCAACAGTCCGACGTAAGATCATTACTGTTGATTACGTGCCAAGAATCAATTCATCTGGATTTAGAACCAATCTGAATATTTGGCGGATCACAACAATATCTCAACGGGATCCTTCAGTTCAATCGAATCCTCAGTGACACGGCAGTCGTATGCGAAGACATGTACGCCTGCATCGCGGGCTTCCTTCAGCGTGTCGGAGAATGCCGGATCGGTGATACGATTTGGTTCTAAATGGTCGACTCCTTCCATTTGGATAACGAAAAGAAGGCATGGTATGTAACCGTCTTTCATACTGTGCATGAGCTCCCGGATGTGCTTCACTCCTCTCTCGGTGGGAGCATCGGGGAATCTCACCACGCCGTCATCCTCAAGCGTTACACCCTTCACTTCAACGAGGTATCTATTCCCCTTACCTTCAGCAAGTATATCTATCCTGGAGTCGCCGTAGGTGAACTCCCTTTTGATTGTCTCCAAATCGGAGAATAAAGGAATCTTTTTCAGACCTTCTTCAGCCACGGAATTGGGGATCTGACTGTCCATGTTGATGAGTCTGTTCCCTTTCCATACGGCGATCAGATCATACGGCGTCGACCTGTTCGTGTTATCGGGAACGGAAAGGATCACCTTGGTTCCGGGAATTAGAAGTTCACGGCACCGACCGGTGTTCTTGAC